>NZ_JBFUEP010000015.1:0-78168 GCF_056403895.1 Pedococcus sp. P2_E5 | reverse complement strand
GAGGAGGAGATCCACGCCAGGCTCGACGAGCTCGCGACCGAGATCTGGGCGGAGTACGAAGGCAAGGACCTGCTCCTCGTCGGGGTCCTCAAGGGCGCCGTCATGGTGATGGCCGACCTGTCCCGCGCGCTTCCCGGCACGGCACCGGTCGACTGGATGGCCGTGTCGTCCTACGGCTCGGGCACGAAGTCCTCGGGTGTGGTCCGCATCCTCAAGGACCTCGACACCGACATCACCGGCAAGCACGTCCTCATCGTCGAGGACATCGTCGACTCCGGGCTGACGCTGTCGTGGATCAGGGCCAACCTGGAGTCCCGCTCGCCGGCCTCGGTGGAGATCTGCACGCTCCTGCGCAAGCCCGAGGCCGCGAAGGTCGAGATCGACGTCAAGTGGGTCGGCTTCGACATCCCCAACGAGTTCGTCGTGGGGTACGGCCTCGACTACGCCGAGAACTACCGCAACCTGCGCGAGGTGGGCACCCTCGCCCCCCACGTCTACGCCTGAGGCGTACTCGGAACACTGAACCCATCCGGGTCGTTGTCCAGCACGAGCCACCGGAGCACTGCGTAGTACCGTCGTGGTAGAGCCGAGCCCAGGCCGGGCAACGGCACCCAGCGTCAGCGAGCAGGAGGAACGGGGCGGCCAGCCCCGCTACACACATGGATTTCAAGCGCATCCTTCGGGCCCCGTTGTTCTGGGTCGTCGCCGTCATCGCGATCACGCTGATGGTCTTCAGCCTCAGCGACGCCGGTGGCTACACGCGGATCGACACCTCCGCCGCACAGCAGCTCATCACCGAGAAGAAGGTGGAGCGCGCCGTCGTCACGAACAACGAGGTGGTCGACCTCGACCTCAAGAAGGGTGTGACCTACTCCGACGGCAAGAACGTCAAGGGCGCGACCAAGGTCCGCACGCAGTACGTCGAGGCTGCCGGTCCCTCGTTCATCAAGCTGCTCGAGGACAACGCGCCCCCCGGACGCATCAACCAGGTCATCAAGGACACCAACCCGCTGCTGTCGCTGCTGGGTTCGCTGCTGCCGATCATCATCCTGCTCGGCCTCTTCTGGTTCCTGATGAACCAGATGCAGGGTGGCGGTTCGCGCGTCATGCAGTTCGGCAAGTCCAAGGCCAAGCTCGCCACCAAGGACACGCCCAAGGTCACCTTCGCGGACGTCGCCGGCGCCGACGAGGCGGTCGAGGAGCTCCACGAGATCAAGGAGTTCCTGGCCGAGCCGGCGAAGTTCCTCGCTGTGGGTGCCAAGATCCCCAAGGGTGTCCTGCTCTACGGCCCTCCCGGCACGGGCAAGACGCTGCTCGCCCGCGCCGTGGCCGGTGAGGCCGGAGTGCCGTTCTACTCGATCTCGGGTTCGGACTTCGTCGAGATGTTCGTCGGTGTCGGTGCCAGCCGGGTGCGCGACCTGTTCGAGCAGGCCAAGGCCAATGCCCCGGCCATCGTCTTCGTCGACGAGATCGACGCCGTGGGCCGCCACCGCGGCGCCGGCCTCGGCGGTGGGCACGACGAGCGTGAGCAGACCCTCAACCAGCTGCTGGTCGAGATGGACGGCTTCGACGTCAAGACCAACGTCATCCTCATCGCGGCGACCAACCGTCCCGACATCCTCGACCCGGCCCTGCTGCGCCCGGGCCGCTTCGACCGCCAGATCGCGGTCGAGGCTCCCGACATGATCGGCCGGCACCGCATCCTCGAGGTCCACTCACAGGGCAAGCCGATGGCCACGGGCGTCGACCTGCTGGCTGTCGCCCGCCGGACCCCCGGCTTCACCGGTGCCGACCTCGCCAACGTGCTCAACGAGGCCGCCCTGCTCACGGCACGCAGCGACGGCAAGCTCATCGACGACGCCGCCCTGGACGAGGCCATCGACCGCGTCATCGCGGGCCCGCAGAAGCGCACCCGGATCATGTCCGCCAAGGAGCGCAAGATCACGGCCTACCACGAGGGTGGGCACGCGATCGTGGCAGCGGCCATGAACCACCTCGACCCCGTGACCAAGGTGACGATCCTGCCCCGTGGCCGCGCGCTCGGCTACACGATGGTGATGCCGACCGACGACAAGTACTCCACGACGCGCAACGAGATCCTCGACCAGCTGTCCTACGCCATGGGTGGCCGCGTGGCCGAGGAGGTCGTCTTCCACGACCCCACCACCGGTGCCTCGAACGACATCGAGAAGGCCACCGGCATGGCCCGCAAGATGGTCACCGAGTACGGCATGAGCGAGCGCGTCGGCGCCATCAAGCTCGGCCAGTCGCAGGGCGAGGTCTTCCTCGGCCGCGACATGGGCCACCAGCGCGACTACTCCGAAGAGGTCGCCAGCATCGTCGACGAAGAGGTGCGCAAGCTCATCGACGCCGCCCACGACGAGGCCTGGCACGTCATCAACGACAACCGCGACATCCTCGACCGGCTGGTCCTGGACCTGCTCGAGCACGAGACGCTCAACGCCAAGGAGCTCGCGGCCATCTTCGAGCCGATCCGCAAGCGTCCCGTGCGCCCGACCTGGCTCTCCAGCGAGACCCGGTTCCTCTCCGACCAGCCGCCCGTCCTGACCCCGGCCGAGAAGGCAGCCCAGAACGGCTCGGCCCCGGTCCTGGAGTCTGCGGGCAGCAACCGCCAGACCGCCGAGGCGATCGACAAGGCGGCCGAGGCCGGCGCGGTCAAGGCTCACGAGGAGCACCCGCCCACCCAGGTGATCGAGGTCCCCGAGGGTGGCCAGGTCGATCCGAATGGCCTCTGAGGGCAAGCCTCACGTGGTCGACCAGCCGCGTGCGGAGGCGGCCGTGCGTGAGCTGCTCATCGCCATCGGCGAGGACCCCGATCGCGAGGGACTGGTCGAGACCCCCGCTCGCGTCGCACGGGCCTACGGCGAGTTCTTCGCGGGACTGGCCCTCGACCCTGCGCAGGTCCTCTCCAAGACGTTCAAGATCGAGCACGACGAGATGATCCTGGTGCGCGACATCGAGGTCTACTCGATGTGCGAGCACCACCTCGTCCCCTTCCACGGCGTGGCCCACGTCGGTTACATCCCCGCCAAGGACGGCCGCGTGACCGGGCTGTCCAAGCTGGCCCGGCTCGTCGAGATGTATGCCCGGCGACCGCAGGTGCAGGAGCGGTTGACCACTCAGGTCGCCGACTCCCTCGTCACCCACCTCGGCGCCCAGGGCGTCATGGTCATCGTCGAGTGCGAGCACCTGTGCATGTCGATGCGCGGCATCCGCAAGCCAGGGTCGCGGACCATCACCTCGGCCGTCCGCGGCCAGCTGCGCGACCCGGCCACCCGGGCCGAGGCCATGGCGCTGCTGCTGGGGGGCAAGCGGTGAGCGGACGCGAACTCGCGCGCCCCACCACCCCTGCCAGCACCAATAGCCGGCTCCCCGAATTCCTCATGGCGTCCAAGGCACCTCGACTGCTCGGGAACCTCACCTATCTCGTCGGCACGGTGGACCTGCTGACCGGCCTGCTGCACTCCTGGCGGCTGCACCTGCACGGTCTCACCGAGATGCTCCCCGGGGCACTGTCCGATGCTGCGGCGGCTGCCACGGTCGTGTCCGGGATCTTCCTGATCGTGCTCGGACACTCGCTCAAGCGCCGCAAGCGGCGGGCCTGGCGGGCGGCAGTCGGACTGCTCGCCCTGTCGGTCGTCCTCCACGCCATCAAGACCGAACCCGCCTCTGCCGCCATCTCGCTCGTCGGGCTCGGGCTGCTGGTGCGGTACCGCGCCGAGTTCCGCGCCCTGGGCGACCCGACGACCCGCTGGCGGGCCGTGCGTGCATTCGTCGTGCTGCTCGCGGTCTCGGTCCTGGCCGGCGGTCTGGTCATCTGGCTCAACCGCCGCGACATCGTGGGCGGCTTCCCCGGGCCGGGGGAGTTCGTGCAGGAGCTGGGCCTGGGCATGGTCGGCGCCGACGGACCCCTGGCCTTCACCCAGGACCGGGCCGCCGACATCGTCGGGTCACTGCTGCTGGGCCTCGGGCTGATGACGCTGCTGACGCCGGTCTACCTCGCGCTGCGTCCCGCCGAACCCGTGCCGTCCCTGACCGCCGACGACGAGGCCCGGCTCCGCGCCCTCGTCGACCGGCACGGCGACTCCCTGGCCTACTTCAACACCCGTCGCGACAAGTCGGTGATCTGGTCCTCGTCCGGCAAGGCGGCGATCGCCTACCGCGTGGTGTCCGGCGTGATGCTGGCCAGTGGTGACCCGGTGGGTGACCCCGAGGCCTGGTCCGGCGCCATGCACGCGTTCCTCGCCGAGGCGGACGCCCACGCGTGGACGCCGGCCGTGCTGGGCTGCTCCGAGCACGCCGGCACGATCTGGGTGCGTGAGACGGGCTACACGGCGCTCGAGCTCGGCGACGAAGCCGTCGTCGACGCCTCCAGCTTCACCCTCGAGGGCCGGCCCATGCGCAACGTGCGCCAGATGGTGGGCCGGGTCGCTCGGGCCGGGTATGCCGTGGACGTCTGCCGCGTCCGCGACGTCACCACCCAGGTGCGTGACCGCGCGATGGCGGATGCCTCCGCGTGGCGGTCGAGCGCCACCGAGCGCGGGTTCTCCATGGCGCTCGGCAGGTTGCTCGACGAAGGCGACCCCGAGTGCGTGTTCGTGGCCGCACGGCAGGATGGGGTCGTGCGAGCCTTCCTGCAGTTCGTCCCCTGGGGTTCCGACGGGATGTCCCTGGACGTCATGCGCCGCGACTCGAGCGCGGACGCGGGGGTCAACGAGCTGATGATCACCGAGGCGCTCGCCGCCGCCCCGGGTCTGGGCGTGCAGCGGGTGTCGTTGAACTTCGCGGCGTTCCGCTCCGTGCTGGAACGCGGTGGCAAGCTGGGTGCGGGGCCCGTGCTCAAGTCCTGGCGACGGGTGCTGCTCTTCGCGTCGCGGTGGCTGCAGATCGAGAGCCTCTACCGGTTCAACGCCAAGTTCCAGCCGCAGTGGCAGCCGCGGTTCCTCGTCTACCCCTCGGGATCGGACCTGCCGCGGGTCGGACTGGCCGCCCTCGAGGCGGAGGCGTTCCTCACCTGGCCCACCCTCGGCCGGCTCGGCGGTGGCGCATGAGCACTCCGTGGCCCCTGCAGCGGGCCGACGGGTTGCCGGTGGTCATGGGCGTGGTCAACGTGACCCCCGACTCGTTCAGCGACGGCGGCCAGTGGTTCGAGCCGTCCGCGGCGATCGAACACGGCCGCGAGCTGGTCTCCCAGGGCGCCGACATCGTCGACGTCGGCGGGGAGTCGACCCGGCCCGGTGCCGAGCGTCCGTCGCTGGCGGAGGAGAAGCGTCGGGTGCTTCCGGTCGTCGCCGCCCTGGCCGCAGCGGGCGCCGTCGTGTCGGTCGACACCATGCGCGCCGAGGTGGCGGCCGAGGCACTCGCGGTCGGGGCAGCCATCGTCAACGACGTCAGCGGCGCGATGGCCGACCCCGAGATGGCCGCCGTGGTCGCCGGGGCCGGCGTGCCGTTCGTGGCGATGCACTGGCGGGGCCACAGCGTCGACATGCAGTCCCGGGCGGTCTACGACGACGTGGTCGCCGATGTCGTGGCCGAGCTGTCCCAACGGGCTGCGCAGCTCGTGGCTGCGGGGATCGCTACCGACCGGATCGTGCTCGACCCCGGCTTCGGGTTCGCCAAGCTGACCGGGCACAACTGGTCGCTCCTGCGCGGGCTCGACCGGCTGCTCGACCTCGGCCACCCGGTCCTGGTGGGCACTTCGCGCAAGACCTTCCTCGGCCGGATCGGGGTGCCGGCGGGGGCTGAGCCACGGCCACCCCTGGATCGCGACGTAGCCACTGCCGCGACGTCCATGCATGCCGCGCAGCTGGGAGCGTGGGGTGTGCGCGTCCACCACATCCCCTCCACCCTCGATGCCATGCGGGTCGCCCGCGCCATCCAGGAAGCCCAGTGACGGATCCAGTGAGACGGGCAGGATCGACAGAGGTGCAGCAATGACACGGGCAACATCGACAGAGATGCAGCGATGACGGATCAGATCGTCCTCAAAGGGATTTCAGCCAAGGGCTACCACGGTGTCCTCGACTTCGAGAAGCGTGACGGACAGACCTTCGTCGTCGACGTGACCATGCACGTCGACCTCGGGCCGGCGGGCACGAGCGACGACCTCGCCGACACGGTCAACTACGCGGAGGTCGCGGGTGACGTCGTGGCACTCATCGAGGGCGACTCCCTCGACCTGATCGAAGCCCTCGCGTCCCGCATCGCCGACCGCGTGCTCGCGCGGCCCCTCGTCGAGGCGGTCGAGGTCGTCGTCCACAAACCCGAAGCCCCCGTGGGGCACCCGTTCACCGACGTGCAGGTGCGGGTCAGCCGCGAACGCCAGTCGCACGTCGTCATCGCGATGGGCTCCAACGTCGGCGACTCCATCGAGACCCTGCACGACGCCGCCATCTCGCTCTACGGGCTCATCGACATCATCGAGGTGTCCTCCGTCGTCGAGACCGACGCGGTCGGCGGTCCCGACCAGCCGGCATACCTCAACGCTGTGGTGACGGGGACGACCCACCTCGCGCCGTCCTCGCTCCTGGCCGGACTGCACGACATCGAGCGCGCGCACGGACGGACCCGCGAAGTCCGATGGGGCCCGAGGACCCTGGACCTCGACCTGATCCAGTACGGCGACCCGGTGTTCGACACCGACATCGTCATGGACAGCCCCACGCTCACCCTGCCGCACCCGCGGGCCCACGAACGCAGCTTCGTGCTCCTGCCCTGGCTCCAGGCCGACTCGGAGGCGGTGCTGCGCGTGGGCGGCCAGGTCCGGCGGGTGGCCGACCTGGTCAGCGGGATGGACGTGTCCGGCGTTCGCCCGGGGCCCGACATCGACCTGCTGGAGGGGCCGTGGTGAACCAGGGGCACGGCCTGCGCTGGGCGCAGCTCGCCGGGATCACCCTCGTCGTCGGCCTGCTGTCGTGGCTCGGCTGGCGGCTCTACCTCAACGCCGGTCACCTGCTCGGGCCCGCGTCCTGGGTCTCGGCCGTCATGCTCGTCGCCATGGCGGTTCTCGTCATCGGGGCCGGGCTTCCGGTGCGCCGCTTCCTGCGCGGGGAGGCGCGCAAGTCGCTCAGCCCGATCAGGGCAGCCCGCACGCTGGTCCTCGCCCAGGCCGCCGCGCTCACGGGATCAGGCGTGCTCGGTTGGTACGCCGCGCAGGCGGCGCACGCGCTCGCGGACGTCGACCTGCCGGGCTACCGCAACCTGCTCTGGCGGCTGCTGTCGCTCTGCACGGCGTCGTTGGTGCTCACGACGGCGGGGATGCTGACCCAGCGGATGTGCCGCGTCGACCCGCCCGGCGACGCGGACCGCGACTCGCACGCCTGACGAGGCGACCACCTCCTCACGAGGCGGCTACTTGTCGACGTCGCCCACGACGAAGAACATCGAGCCGAGGATCGCCACCATGTCGGCGATGAGGTTGCCGGGCAGCACCTCGGCGAGCACGGCGACGTTGTTGAACGACGCCGACCGCAGCTTGAGGCGCCACGGGGTCTTCTCCCCGCGCGACACCAGGTAGTAGCCGTTGAAGCCGAGCGGGTTCTCGGTGGCGGTGTAGAGATCGCCCTCGGGCACCTTGAGCACCTTGGGCAGCTTCACGTTGACCGGACCCTGCGGAAGCGACCTGAGCCGGTCGAGGCACGCCTCCGCGAGGTCGAGGCTCACGTGCACCTGCTCGAGGAGCACCTCCAGCCGGGCCAGGCAGTCGCCAGCCGTGCGCGTCACCACGCGACCGGGTCCGCCCTCGGCGAACAGCTCGGCATAGGCGAGGTAGGGCTCGTCGCGCCGCAGGTCCATGTCGACGCCGGCAGCACGGGCAATCGGACCCGAAACCCCATACGCCGCAATGACTTCCGGCGACACCACGCCGACCCCGCGCGTGCGGGCCTCCAGGATCTCGTTGCCCACGATGAGCGCCTCGAGATCGGGCAGTCGCCCACGGACCGCTGACACGGCATACGCCACGCGGTCGAGCCATCCGGCCGGGAGGTCCTCCTTGAGCCCGCCCACCCGGTTGAACATGTAGTGCATCCGGCCGCCCGACGCCTCCTCCATGACCGCCTGCAGCTCCTCGCGCTCGCGGAAGGCGTAGAAGATCGGGGTGATGGCGCCGAGCTCGAGGGGGTAGGAGCCGAGGAACATCAGGTGGTTGAGCACCCGGTTGAGCTCGGCCAGCAGGGTGCGGGCCCACACTGCCCGCTCGGGCACCTCCATGCCGAGCATCCGCTCGACGCCCAGCACCACGCCCAGCTCGGAGGAGAAGGCCGACAGCCAGTCGTGGCGGTTGGCCAGGACGATGATCTGGCGGTAGTCGCGGACCTCGAACAGCTTCTCGGCTCCGCGGTGCATGTACCCCACGATCGGCTCCGCCGACACGATGCGCTCGCCGTCGACGACGATGCGCAGCCGGAGCACGCCGTGGGTTGCCGGGTGCTGCGGGCCGATGTTGAGGACCATGTCCGCCGTGGCCAGGCCGCCGGCGCCCATGCCGACGGTGAGCTCGCGTCGGCCTTCCGTCGTGGTCACCGCGCCAGTCTGCCGTATGCCGCGTGGTCGCCGCCGTGCACGGGCGTCAGGTCAGGCGGTGGTGCAGGGTCAGCCGGGGCAGCCGGGGATGTTCTGCATCGACGTGGCGCTGCCGTTGGCGTCGATCTGCACGAGCACGGTGTTCTCGCGGTCGGCCAGCCCCTTGAGGGCGGAGGGAGCGACCGACTTGACCTGCAGCGGCTGGTCCTTGTCGATGCAGTGGCTGTAGAGGATCCGTGCTCCGGCAGCCACCGGGATCGTGTAGGTCAGCCTGGCGTTCTGGTTGGTGTAGGGCACCGCGCCGACGAACGGGCCCGTGGGCACGCCGCTCTTCGCCAGCGTGGCATCGTCCAGCTTCTTCCACGTCCAGCGGTCCAGCTCGATGACGGCTGTGCCCGCGACCGAGCTCACCTTGGTCACGACGCCGAAGTCGAAGGCGCGGCCCTTGACGTCCGACTTGGGGGCCTTGGGGGTGGTCGGCTTGTTGCCAGCGGGAGGCTTCGCAGTCACGGTCGGCGTGACCGTCACGGTGACGTCGCCACCGGTGGCGGGAGAGTCGGACCCACAGGCAGACAGCAGGGCACCGGCCGCGAACGCGGCCAGGGTCGCGGCGGTCGCGCGCAGGTGGTGCTGGTGCTTCATGGGGACAGGGGTCCTTTCGAGTGACAGCAACAGTCAAGTTTGCCCTCGAAGGAGCGCCTGACAAAACCGGGCGATCTGCGGCAGGCTGATCGCGTGCCCGCCCAGCCCGCCGTCGACGCCGCCGACCTCCTCGATCTGGGAGACCCCGCAGTCGTCGCAGACCCCTACCCGCACCTGGCCGCACTGCGCACGGTCGCACCGCTCGCGTGGCACAGCGGCCTGGGTGTCTGGCTCGCGAGTGGACACGCCGAGGCCGGTGCCGTCCTGCGTGACCGACGCCTGGGCCGGGTGTTCGCACCCCGCACGCCGGATGCCGACTGGGACACCTTCAACTGGCTGCACGCCGACTCGATCCTCGACAGCGAACCGCCGAAGCACACCCGGCTGCGGCGCCTCGTTGCCGGCGCGTTCGGACGGGGTCACGTGCAGCGCCTGGCTCCCCGCATCCAGGAGCTGGCCGAGGGGCTGCTCGCGGAGCTGCCCGCTGGCGAGTTCGACGTCATCGAGCACTACGCCGAGCCCTTGCCCGTCCTCGTGATCGCCGAGCTGCTCGGTGTCCCCGAGGCCGATCGGCACCACCTGCGCCCCTGGTCCCAGGCCATCGTTCGGATGTACGAGGTGGGCCGGACCCCGGCCGACGAGTCGGCGGCGCGCGAGGCCTGCGGTGCCTTCGCGGCATACGTCGAGGAGCTCGCGGCGCACCGCGCCGAGGCGCCGGGTGACGACCTGCTCACCGACCTCGTCACCGCTCGCGACGGGTCGGACCGGCTGTCGGCCCACGAGCTCGTGGCCACGGCGGTGCTGCTGCTCAACGCGGGGCACGAGGCGAGCGTCAACGGCTTCGGCAACGGGATGCACTCCTGGCTCACCGCGGCCGACCGGGTGGAGCTGGACGTCGCCGACGATGCGGCCGTGTCGCGCCTGGTGGAGGAGTTCCTGCGCCACGACTCGCCCCTGCACCTGTTCGAGCGCACCGCCAAGGAACCCGCCGAGGTGGCCGGTGTGGCGCTCGAACCCGGCGACAAGGTGGCGGCGCTCCTCGGTGCGGCCAACCGCGATCCCGCGGTGTTCGCCGACCCCGACCGCTTCGACCCGACGCGAGACCCCAACCCGCACCTGGCGTTCGGGGCCGGGATCCACTTCTGCATCGGTGCGCCACTGGCCCGGCTGGAGCTCGAGATCTCGGTGCGCACCATGCTCGCCCGGTTCCCGGACCTGGTCGTCGTCGAGGCGCGGCGTCGCCCGACGTTCGTGCTCCGGGGGTTCGAGCGACTGGTCGTCAGCCCACGCGCTTGACCGCCCACAGGAAGTCGCCGAAGCCGCCGGGTGCGGTGAGGGCTGCGGCGGCTGACGAGGTGGCCAGCCCCCGCAGGTAGGCCTGGGGGTCGCTACTCGCCAGCTCCAGGGGTGGGTGCCGCCCGTCCACGCCCAGCCCGCGCAACGCCGTGCGCTGGTCGAGCAGCTCGTCGTGGTCGAGGGTGTCCATGGCGACGTGCGCGGTCAGGTCGCAGGTCCCGTCGGGCACGGGCGGGACCAGCTGCCCGCGCCGGTATGCCGCGAGCGTGCCTCCCAGGGGGCGGTCACCACCGCGGTGGCCGTAGTCCACGGCGACGAGGACGCCGCGGCGGACGCGGCCGACGAGCTCGGCCCACGCACGGTCGCGGGGGAGCCCGACCTCGACCCGATCGCCGATCGCCGTTGTCTCCCAGTGTGTTTCGGCCCAGTCGAGGTCGTCGCCACCGACCTCTCGGCCGAGGGACTCCTGACCGGTCTGCACGTCCACCTGCACCAGCCGGAGGGTCCCGTCGCCATCGATCTGCGCCACCGGGCACGGCACGACGTCGAGCCATTCGTGGGCGAAGACGAGCACCTGGTCGAGGTCGCGGAGGCCCGACGGCAGGGCTGGACCGCCCGGCGAGACCTGCCACTCGATGGACGGGGCGAGGTCCCGTGGTCTGGCGACCACGTCGACTCCGGTGAGGCGCAGGGTCGGGTCGACGTCATGCACGTGGGTGAGGAGCTCGCCACGGCCGGCGCCGACGTCCACGACCTGGGTGAGGCCGTTCTCTTGCGCCAGCTGTGCGACCGCGCCCGCCAGGACCTCCCCCAGTGAGCCGTGGGTGGCCGTCGTGAAGTGGCCTGCCGGACCCGGGGAGCCGCGGTAGAAGCCGTCGGGACCGTAGAGGGCGCCCTGCCAGGCCGCCTGCCAGTCGAGGAGGGTCACCCGGCCAACCTATGCCGAGCCGTGTGGGTCGGCACTCGCCCAATCAACGCAGGAGCGCTGCGTCGAGCGCAGGGCCCCCGAGATAGGTTGGGCTGGTGACTTCGGCCGACGAGCGTCCCGCCCGACTCGACGTCGGTGTCGTCGGCGCCGGCCGCGTCGGAGCGGTCCTGGGGGCGGCCCTCCAGCGGGTCGGCCACCGTGTGGTCGCGGTCTCGGGCGTCAGCGAGCAGTCCCGGACGCGCGCGGCCCAGCTGCTGCCCGGCATACCCGTCGTCTCCCCGGAGGACGTGGTGCGGCGGTCCGAGCTCGTCCTCCTCGCGGTCCCCGACGACGCCCTGGCGGACCTCGTCGCGGGGCTTGCCGCGACCCGGACGTGGCAGGCGGGTCAGCTCGTCGCGCACACGTCCGGCCGACACGGGCTCGAGGTCTATGCGCCCGCCCTCGAGCAGCACGTCCTCGGGCTGGCCCTGCACCCGGCCATGACGTTCACGGGCACCGGGCTGGACCTCGAACGCCTGGTGGAGTGCTGCTTCGGCGTGACCGCTCCCGAGCCGCTGCGCCCGGTCGCCGAGGCCCTGGTCCTCGAGATCGGCGCCGAACCCGTCTGGATCGAGGAGTCCGCCCGACCGCTCTACCACGCGGCACTCGCGCACGGGGCCAACCACCTCGTCACCCTGATCGCGCAGTCGCTGCAGGCGTTGCGGGCAGCTGGGGTCGAGACGCCGGCGAGGGTCCTCGGCCCATTGGTGTCCGCTGCCCTCGACAACGCGTTGCGCGCGGGTGACGCTGCCCTCACCGGGCCCGTCGCGCGCGGTGATGCGGGTACCGTTGCCGAGCACCTGCGACAACTTCAGAGCCTCACCCCCGACATCCGATCCACCTACCTGGCCCTCGCGCGGGCCACCGCCGAACGAGCCCTGGCCAGCGGTCGGCTCAAGCCGCACGTGGCCGAACCCCTGTTGGACATCCTCGCGACCGACCAGGAGCGATAAGTGAGCGAACAGTCCGGTATGCCGTCCGCCTCCGCGGCTGCGGCACTCACCGATCCGATGCCTCCCGCGGGCGGCGACCCCGTGGTCGCCAGGACCCGCGACGAGCTGCGGACCGCCAGGCGCAAGCTCACGGACGGCGACGTCGCGGTGGTCATGACGATGGGCGCCCTGCACGAAGGGCACGCGACCCTCATCGAGACGGCTCGGCAGGCTGCCGCCCACGTGGTGGTCACGATCTTCCTCAACCCCCTGCAGTTCGGGCCGCGCGAGGACCTGTCGCGCTATCCGCGCACCTTCGACAACGACATGGAGATCTGCCGTCGAGCAGGGGTCGACCTGGTCTTCGCACCGACGCCCGACGTCATCTACCAGGACGGTGACCCCGCCGTACGCATCTCAGCAGGACCGTTGGGCAACGTGCTGGAGGGGCAGGCCCGCCCCGGCCACTTCGACGGGATGCTGACCGTCGTCGCCAAGCTCCTGCAGCTGACCAGCGCAGACTCCGCCTACTTCGGTCAGAAGGACGCCCAACAGCTGCTGCTGATCCGGAGGATGGTGCGCGACCTCGACTTCCCGGTGAAGGTCGTCTCGGTGCCCACCGTGCGTGAGTCCGACGGACTGGCGATGAGCAGCCGCAACACCTACCTCACCGACTCCGACCGGGAGACCGCGCTGTGCCTGTCCCAGGCACTGCGCGCCGGTGCCGCAGCGGCTGGCGAGGGACCCTCGGCGATCCGGCGAGCCGCGCGCACGGTCCTGGTGCGCGAGCCGTTGGCGCTGATCGACTACCTCGTCCTCGTGCATCCGTCGACCTTGGAGGACGTGCCCGAGTGGTACCGCGGTGAGGCCCTCCTCGCGGTCGCCGGACGAGTGGGCACCACGAGGCTCATCGACAACCTGCCGATCTCGGTCGGGCCCGGCGGCGGGGCGCTCGAGGTCTTCTCCGACGTCGACTCTGCCAGCGGCTGACGCGGACCGAGGAACGTGCCCATGCAGCGCTTCATGCTCTACGCCAAGATCCACCGGGCCACGGTGACCCAGGCGGACCTGCACTACGTCGGGTCGCTCACCATCGACCTCGACCTCATGGATGCCGCTGGCCTGCTGCCGGGAGAGCAGGTCGACGTGGTCGACGTGGACAACGGCAACCGCCTGACGACCTACGCCATAGCGGGGGAGCGAGGGACGGGCATCGTCTGCATCAACGGCGCGGCGGCGCGGCTCATCTCGCCGGGCGACACCGTGATCATCATCGCGTATGCCGCGATGGACGACCTCGAGGCGAGGTCCTTCGAACCCCAGGTCGTCTTCGTCGACAAGGACAACAAGATCGTCGAGATCGGCCACGACGGTGGGGACGTGCCCGAGGGCTTCGGGCTGAAGACCTCGGCCGTGACGCGGCGCCACCATGACTGACCCCACCGGGGCTGACACCACCCCGAGCGACAGCACGGTCCGTGACCAGCCGGGACCGAGCATCCCGCGCCGCCTCGTCGCGGGTCTGCCCGGCTGGACCACGTCGGCGGACGTCATCGTGGTGGGTTCGGGCATCGCCGGGCTCACGACCGCCCTGCGGCTGCGGCAGCGCGTGGACCGGGTGCTGCTGGTGACCAAGACGGTGCTCAACGAGGGGTCCACCCAGTGGGCCCAGGGCGGCATCGCAGCCGCGCTCGACCCGGGGGACTCACCCGAGGAGCACCTGCACGACACCCTGGTGGCGGGTTGCGGAGTCTGCGACGTCCCCGCGGTCACGGCCCTGGTCCACGAAGGCCCCGAGCGGGTCCGCGAGCTGGTCGCCCTCGGAGCCGAGTTCGACCTCGACGACGCGGGCGAGCTCAAGCTCACCCGCGAGGGCGGCCACCTCAAGGACCGGATCGCCCACGCGGGTGGCGACGCCACGGGCAAGGAGATCTCCCGGGCCCTCATCGCCGCCCTGCACCGTGTCAAGGACGACCCCGGCATCGAGGTCATCGAACACGCCCTGGTCGTGGACCTGCTGCAGGACGACGAGTCCCGCGTCTGTGGGGCCACCCTGCACGTCATCGGCGAGGGACAGATGGACGGCGTCGGAGCCGCCATGTCGCGCGCCGTCGTCCTGGCCACCGGCGGGCTGGGACAGGTCTACTCAGCGACGACCAACCCGTCGGTCGCCACCGGCGACGGCATGGCCGCGGCCCTGCGCGCCGGCGCCGTGATGGCGGATGTCGAGTTCGTCCAGTTCCACCCCACGGTGCTGTGGCTGGGGCCGGGGTCCAGCGGCCAGCAGCCACTCATCTCCGAGGCCGTGCGCGGCGAAGGAGCCTTCCTCGTCGACCGTGACGGGGTGCGGTTCATGCACGGACGTCACCCGCTGGCCGACCTGGCCCCGCGTGACGTGGTCTCGCGAGCCATCGTCGACCGGATGCAGGAGACGGGGGAGAACCACGTCTACCTCGACGCCCGCCACCTGGGGAACGAGTTCCTCGAGGAGCGCTTTCCCTCCATCGTCGCGCGCTGTCGCGAGCTCGGGTTCGACCCCGCGACCGAGCTGCTGCCGGTCGCCCCGGCACAGCACTACGCCAGCGGCGGCGTGCGCACCGACCTCGTCGGGCGCTCGTCCCTCGACGGCCTCTACGCCTGCGGCGAGGTGTCCTGCACCGGCGTCCACGGTGCCAACCGGCTCGCCTCCAACTCGCTGCTGGAAGGCCTGGTCTTTGCCCACCGCATCGCTGACGACATCAGCGAACGGTTGGCGTGGGGGGAGCTCCCTCAGGCGGTCCCGGCCGCGCCCACTKGTGAGGCCGCGCTGCTCGACGGCTCGGCCAGGGTGCAGGTGCAGGCCGCGATGACGGCGGGCTCCGGCGCGGTGCGGTCGGCCGCGTCCCTGGCGAGCACCGCGCTCGCCCTTCGCGACCTCGCGCTCGCCGCCACGTCCACGGAGTCGGGTCCGCAGTCGTGGGAGACGACCAACCTGCTCCACATCGGCCAGGTCCTCACCCTAGCGGCCTCGCTGCGCGAGGAGACCCGTGGCGGTCACGTCCGCAGCGACCACACCGAACAGGTCGATCCCCGCTGGCGCGGACACACCCTGGTCGTGCGAGGCGCCGACGGCACGCTCTCCACCACGTTCGAACTCGTTCCCGGACAGGACCTCGCATGACCGACCCACACTCCGCCGACCCGGCCGACCTCGCAGACCTGCGGTTCCCCGAGGTGCAGGCCCTGGCCGTCATCGGCATCGCCCTCGACGAGGACCTCGGGGGGGCGGACGGCGTCGACGTCACGACGACGGCCACCATCCCCGCCGACCAGGTGAGCACAGCGGACGTCGTGGCGCGCGAGGACGGCGTGCTGGCCGGCATACCCCTCATCGCCATGGTGTTCGACGAGGTGGCCGGGAGGATGGGCGCCGAGCCCCTGCGCATCACCACGAAGCACCGCGACGGCGACCTCGTCGGCAAGGGCGACGTGGTCGCCACGCTCACCGGCTCGACCCAGGTGACCCTGGTCGGCGAGCGAACCATGCTCAACCTCGTGTGCCGGCTCTCCGGCATCGCCACGAACACCCACGCCTGGGCGCAGCGGCTCGAAGGCACTGGCGCAACGGTCCTCGACACCCGCAAGACCACCCCGGGGCTGCGCGCCCTCGAGAAGTACGCCGTCCGCGCGGGTGGCGGCACCAACAAGCGCATGGGCCTGTTCGACGTGGCGATGATCAAGGACAACCACAAGCTCGCCGCCGGCTCACTCAGCAAGGCGTATGCCGCGGTGCTGGCGAGGTTCCCGGACGTCCCGATCCAGGTGGAGGTCACCACGACCGAGGAGGCGCTCGAGTCGGTCGAGGTAGGCGCGCGGTTCCTGTTGTGCGACAACATGTCTCCGCAGCGGCTGCGCGAGACGGTGCAGGCCGTGCGCGCGACCGGTGAGGACGTCGAGCTCGAGGCCACGGGCGGGCTCACGCTGCAGGTTGCGAGGGAGTACGCCGAGACGGGCGTCGACTACCTCAGCGTCGGCGGGCTGACCCACTCCTCGCCGATCCTCGACCTAGCCCTCGACCTCACCGACTGACCCCTCCCCGGCCGCGTTCTGGCGCCTGTTGGAAGCGAAACTTCCGGATATCCGGGCGTTTCGCTTCCAACAGAGGCGCCGTCGAGTCCGCCATGTGGGGCTCGGTATGCCGGTCGGTACCCTTTGCGGGTGAGCCAGACCCCCAGCGCGACCGACGCCACTGCCGTGGCGACCCAGCCCGACGCCGACCTCCCCGAGCAGATGAAGGTGCGTCGCGAGAAGCGGGACCGGTTGCTGGCGGAGGGAAAGCAGGCCTTCCCCGTCCACGTGCCACGCACCCACACCCTTGCCGAGGTCCGCGACCAGTGGGGTCACCTCGAGACCGGTGAGGAGACCCAGGACGTCGTGGGCGTCGCCGGCCGCGTCATCTTCATCCGCAACACCGGCAAGCTCGCGTTCGCGACCCTCCAGGAGGGCATCGGCACCCGGCTGCAGGTGATGCTCAGCCTCGCGGAGGTCGGCGAGGACGCCCTGGCTGAATGGAAGTCGACCGTCGACCTCGGCGACCACGTGTTCGTCGAGGGCCGGGTGATCTCCTCGCGCCGCGGCGAGCTGTCGGTCATGGCGACCCGGTGGGAGATGGCGTCCAAGGCGCTGCGCCCGCTGCCGGTCCTGCACAAGGACCTGTCGGAGGAGTCGCGGGTGCGCCAGCGCTATGCCGACCTCATCGTCCGGCAGGAGGCCCGCGACATGGTGCGCACCAAGGCCCGTGCGCTGTCCGCGATCCGCAACGTCCTCGAGGACCAGGGTTACCTCGAGGTCGAGACGCCCATCATCCAGCTCATCCACGGCGGGGCGGCGGCCCGGCCGTTCCGCACCCACATGAACGCCTTCGACCAGGAGATGACCCTGCGCATCGCGCTGGAGCTCAACCTCAAGAAGGCGGTCGTCGGGGGAGTCGACCGCGTCTACGAGATGGGCCGCATCTTCCGCAACGAGGGTGTCGACGCCACGCACAGCCCCGAGTTCACGATGCTCGAGGCCTACCAGGCCTATGGCGACCAGACGAGCATCGCCGCCCTCATGCGCGACGTCTTCCTCGGCGTCGCCGACGCGCTCGGCTCGCGCCAGGTCGAGACGGCTGCGGGCACGGTCGACCTCGACGGTGAGTGGCGCTGGCTGCCCGTCTACCAGGGGGTTTCCGAGGCGGTGGGCGAGACTGTCACCATCGACACCGACGCGGACACCCTGCGCGGGTATGCCGCGAAGCACGATGTCGACATCGACCCGGCCTGGGACAAGGACAAGGTGTTCCTCGAGCTGCTGGGCGAGCTGGTCGAGCCGGGGCTGCTGCAGCCGACGTTCCTGTGCGACTACCCGGCGGTCGCGCAGCCGCTGGCCCGCCCGCACCGCAGCGAGCCGGGGCTGATCGAGGCGTGGGACCTCATCATCGGCGGGGTCGAGCGCGGGACGGGTTTCTCCGAGCTCGTAGACCCGGTGGTGCAGCGCGAGGTGCTCACCGCCCAGTCGGTCAAGGCTGCCGGGGGCGATCCCGAGGCCATGCAGCTCGATGAGGACTTCCTGCGGGCCCTGGAGTACGGCGCGCCTCCGATGGGCGGCCTCGGCTTCGGAGTCGACCGTCTCGTCATGCTGTTCACCGACGCCAACATCCGCGAGACCATCCTGTTTCCGCACCTCAAGCCGGAGGTTTCCCGATGAGTGGCATCTGGCCGTACATCGCAGCGTTGATCCCGTCGGCCGGCGTCGGATTCCTCTTCTGGCTGGTCATCAAGAACATGATCGAGGGCGACCGCAAGGAACGACTGGCGCATTCTCAATGGGATGCGGCGCACGCTGAGGACGAGACTGCGAAGGACAATTCAGGGCATTCTTCGAATGGCGAGAAGATTTCCTGAGGGTCTTTCTCACCGCCATTTGAGAATGGGCTGACGTGGCCACTATCTTTGACGCACTCCCCATTCACACTTTCCGAGAGGAATCTCCATGGCCCAGCGCGTCAGCATTGTGCTCGAGGACGACATCGACGGTTCGGTTGCAGAGGAGACGGTGACCTTCGCCCTCGACGGCGTCACCTACGAGATCGACCTCAACGGCAAGAACGCCGCCGCTCTGCGCGATGCGCTGGCGCCGTACGTCGGCCACGCGCGGCGCTCGGCGGGCCGCCGCACCGCGGGTCGACCTGCCGGTGGCCGCGGGTCGGGAAAGCGCGACCTCGGTGACGTGCGCGAGTGGGCGCGCTCGAACGGGCACCAGGTCAGCGATCGCGGCCGTATTTCTGCCGAGGTCCAGGCGGCTTACGACAAGGCGCACTGACACTGGATATCCGCCAGGTCCCCGAAGGGACTCCGGTCCTTTCCTGGGACTGGCGGACAATTCTCGACGGTCAACGCAGCGGAGGCGATCCACTGCGCGAATGGCGTCGCCAGCTGACGATCTCGACCGGACGCCAGTACGCCACCGTCGTGCCGCCCTCAATGCCGTCGGCCTTTGTCCTGCAATGGACCCTCGAGGTGGCCGCCGAGGTCGGGGTGTATGCCGCGCGGCACCATTCCTGCGTCGTGCACCCCGAGGCCTCCGGCCTCAGCTTCGCGCTGCAACCGACCCAGCTCTACCCCGTCGCGGCGCAGTTCTCCACGCCCACCGTCACCCCTGCGCCGCTCGACGACCGGCTGGAAGCCGCCCGGGCGGCATACCGGGTGGCTGGACTGGAGCTGGCGCTGGGCTATCGGTCCGACGCCAAGCTCGGTGACCACACCCGGCGGGCGATGGTCGACGACGTGTGGGCGATGACGCTGGCCCGGGCCCGCGGCCAGCGCCCACCCCAGCGCGGCTCGTGCTGCTTCATCTACGTCCTGCCCGGCGTGCACGAGTGCTCGGGCTGTCCTCGGCTCGCCGGCGTCTAGTCCAAGAGGTCGGCGAGCAGGTCGCCGTCGGACTCGAGCCGTTCGAGCACCTCGTCGAACATCAGCTGCTCGAACTTCGCGCCCCCGGCTCCTGCCTCGACCTCGTCCCACGACCGGGGCGCGGCGACCGTCGGTGTCTCCTTGCCGCGCATCGAGTAGGGGCTGACGGTCGTCTTGGCCGCGACGTTCTGGCTCCAGTCGAGGAAGATCTTGCCCGGCCGCAGCGACTTGGTCATCTTCCAGACGATCAGGTCGGGGTGCTTCTTGGTGAGCTCCTGGGCCAGCTGCATGGCGAGGTCGCGGGTCTGGTCGGAGCTGAGGTCGCCCGGCAGCCCTGCGTAGAGCTGCATGCCCTTGCTGCCGCTGGTGACCGGGAAGAGGTCGAGGCCAAGGGCGCCGAGCCGGTCGCGCACCATGACGGCGACCTGGGCGCACTCGCGCAGCCCGGCCGGTGAGCCCGGGTCGAGGTCGATGACGAGCCGGTCGGGGTGCTGCCGCTCGCCGCCGGCCACCCTCCACTGCGGGATGTGCAGCTCGATCGAGTTGAGGTTGACCAGGTAGGTCAGCTGGGCCAGGTCCTCGACCATCGGGTAGGTCACCGTGTCGATGGTGACCCGGGGCAGCCACGACGGCGCCCCGGACGGCAGGTTCTTCTCGAAGAAGCTCTGGTCGCCGGTCCCGTGCGGCCAGCGAACTCGTGTCAGCGCCCGGTCGGCCAGGTGGGGGAGGATCACGTCCGCCACCTGGGCGTAGTAGTTCAGCACCTCGCCCTTGGTCGTCTCGGTCGACGGGAACAGCAGCTTGTCGAGGCTGGTGAGCTTGAGGGTGCGGCCGGCCACCTCGACGCGCGTGGCCTGCGGGACGTAGCGCTCAGGCATCGCCCATCTCCTGCAGGTCCTCGGGCGTCAGGTCCGCGCGGATGCCGAGGTATGCCGGCTGGCGCAGCCTGCCGTCGCGGGTCACCTCCAGGGTCCGAGCCTCCACCACCACGACCGGGTCGACCCAGGTCGCCCCGACGCTGTCGATGCGGGGGACCTCGTCGCTGAAGGGCGAGTCCGGGCGGGTGTGCTTGGCGAGGGCGTCGGCGAGCTGGGTGGCCGCGCGACCGGCGATACCGCTGCCCATCCGCCCCGCGAACCGCCATCCGCCGCTGCCGTCGGGGACCCCGAGCAGGACTGCCCCGAGCCGTCCCGAGTCGTTGGTCTTCTCCGCTCGCCAGCCGCCGACGACGGCGGACAGGGTGGCCCGGTGCGGTGACTTGAGCCAGTCGGTCGAGCGCCGGCCGGGGAGGTAGGGCGCGGAGAGGCGCTTGCTCACCACCCCTTCGAGGCCCTGCTCGAGGGTTGCGGCGAAGAGCTCCCGGCCGTCCTCGTAGACCGGTGGAACCTGCCAGTGCCGGCCCGAGAGGTCGAGGCGTTCCAAGAGGTCGCGCCGGGCCGACAACGGTTGTGCTGTGAGGTCGGAGCCATAGAGCCGCAGCAGGTCGAAGACCATGAAGGTGACCGGCCGCACCGTCGCCAGCCGCTCGGCCTTGCGGCGGTCGCGCACGTGCATCCGGTCGGCCAACGCCCCGAACGAGGGTCGGCCCCCTTCGAGGGCAACGACCTCGCCGTCCAGCAGCATGTCGTCGTAGGCGGTCGCGAGGTCGGCCAGCTCGGGGTAGCTGGCGGTCACGTCGTTGCCGATGCGCGACGTCAGCGTGAGCGCCCCGTCGCGCACGTCCGCGAGCACGCGCATTCCGTCCCATTTCACCTCGTGGATCCAGTCGTCCCCGTCGGGGATGCCGGTGGCGGGACTGGCCAGCATGGGGCGCATGGGGCCATCCTGACGCATAGGCTGGTTTCCACGTGGCCAGACAAACAGAGGGAGGACCAGCGAGCATGCGAGCGATCTGGAAGGGCGCGGTGTCCTTCGGCCTGGTGAACGTGCCGATCCGTCTCTACTCCGCCACCGAGAACCATGACGTGCAGTTCCGGCAGGTGCACCGCGAGGACGGCGGCCGGATCAAGTACCAGCGCATCTGCAGCATCGACGGCGAGATCGTGTCCTACGACGACATCGCCAAGGGGTACGAGACCGAGGACGGCGAGATGGTCGTCCTCACCGACGAGGACTTCAAGGACCTGCCGGCGACGAGCAGCAAGGAGATCTCGGTCGAGAAGTTCGTCCCCGCCGAACAGATCGACCCGATGCTCTACGACAAGTCCTACTACCTCGAGCCCGACAAGGCCTCGACGAAGCCGTACATCCTGCTGCGTGACGCGCTCGAGAAGGAGAACCGCGTCGCGGTCGTGACGGTGTCGATCCGCACGCGCATGACGATGGCGGTGCTGCGCGTCCACGAGGGCGTGATCCTGATGCAGACCATGTTGTGGCCGGACGAGATCCGCAAGCCGGACTTCGCGACGCTCGACGACGAGGGCAAGGCCACCAAGCAGGAGCTGGCCATGGCAGACCTGCTCATCGAGCAGCTGGCGGGGGACTACCAGCCCGACGACTACGAGGACGACTACGCCGCGGCGCTGCAGTCGCTCGTCAAGGCCAAGGTCGAAGGCGGCGAGGTCCAGTTCGCGCCCGAGTCCAAGGACGAGTCGGGCGAGGTCGTCGACCTGCTCGCCGCCCTCAAGAAGTCCGTCGACAAGGCCAAGGCCTCGCGCGGGGAGTCCACCGCCGACACGAAGAAGCCGGCCGCCAGGACCGCCACCAAGAAGACGGCGGCCAAGAAGGCCGCCAAGAAGGCCAGCTGACGCCCACGTCGGCTGGCAGGCCATGATGGGCCCATGCCCGAAGGCCACACCCTGTTCGCACTCGCACGTGACCTCGACGCGGCATACCGAGGAACGCAGCCGACGGTGAGCAGCCCGCAGGGGAAGTTCGCGGCCGGCGCCGCGCTGCTGTCCGGACGCACCTTCGTCCACGCGACCTCGTGGGGCAAGCACCTGTTCGCCGAGTTCGAGGAGGACGCGTGGCTGCACGTGCACCTGGGCCTCATCGGGACCTTCACCATCGACGACCGCCCGTATGCCGGCGAGATGCCCGTGGTGGGCCAGGTCCGGTTGCGGTTGGCCACCGACGAGCACGTCGCCGACCTCCGTGGCCCCAACCTGTGTGCCGTGATCACACCCGACCTGGTGGAGGCGGTGATGGCGCGCCTCGGCCCGGATCCCCTTCACCCGGAACCAGATCCGGAGATCGCCTGGCGCAAGCTCTCCCGCAGCAGCAAGGCGATCGGCGAGCTGCTGATGGACCAGTCAGTGTTGGCCGGCATCGGCAACGTCTACCGCAGCGAGGTGCTGTTCCGTCAGCGGGTCGATCCCTTCCGGCCGGGCAAGGAGATCCGCCGCACGACGTGGGACGCGATCTGGCTCGACCTCGTCGACCTGCTGCCCCTGGGGGTGGCCACCGGCAAGATCGTGACCGTGGCGGAGCAGGTGGACGAGATCCGGGCCGAGCTCGCGGCGGGCGAGGTCGACCGGCTTGCGGAGCGGACGTCCTACGTCTACCGCCGTCAGGGTGAGCCGTGCCGGGTCTGCGGTTCGCGGATCCGCACCCGGGTGGTGGCCGGCCGCAACCTGTTCTGGTGCGGCCGCTGCCAACGCCGCCGCTAGCCGTTCGTCCGGAGGATCCGGGTCGTCACTGCGGGTGGGCGGTCCAGCGTCCGGCCAGCCAGAGCCCGAGCAACAGCAGCAGCGCCGCGAGCCCGGCAAAGGCGACGCTGATCTCGACGTTGCGCTCCTGCAGGTCGACGTGCTTGGGCAGGTCGTTCAGGACCCCTTGCAGCTGGTCGGCGTCGCTCGCCTTGAAGTACTCCCCACCGGTCGTCCGCGCGACCGTCTGCAGCGCGTCCTCGTCCACGACGAGGAAGTTGCGTCCTCCCGGCCCGAGGCCGCCGCCGAAGCCACCGGGAGGACCGTCGAACAGCCCTCCCCCGAGCTGGTCGCGGGTGCAGACCATCTGGGTCGGCTCGGTGGTGCCGAAGCCGATCGGGTAGACCCGCACCCCGCGGGCCGCTGCCTGCACGGCCGCGTCCTGCGGCGTCACTCCGCGAGTGTTGGCGCCGTCGGTCAGCAGGACGACGATCTCGGGAACGGTCTTGGCCCGCTCCACCTCCGGTGATCCCGGAGGGATGGCTCCCGGAGTTGGTGTCGGAGTCAGTGCGTCGGGTCCGTCGACGCCGGCGTCACCCGTGCCGACAGGGGTGACGGCGGGGTTGATCTCGGCGATCGCGTCGATCGACTTGAGGATCGCCGCGCCGATGGTGGTGCCCCTTCCGGTGGTCAGCCCGTCGACGGCGTGGAGGAGGTCGTCGTGGTTGGTCGTCGGCGCGACAGCCACCTGGGCGAACCCCGAGAAGACCACCAGCCCGATCCGGGTGCGTCCGTCCTGGTTGTCGATGAAGTCACGCACCGCTTCCTGAGCTGCCGCAAGGCGATTCGGGGTGACATCCGTTGCGCACATCGATCCCGACACGTCGACGGCGAGGATCACGGCGGAGCTCGAGATCGGCACCTGCGCGCGCACTTGCGGACGGCCCGCCGCGAGACCGAGCAGGGCCAGGCTGAGGAGCACGAGGGCAAGCGGCACGTGGCGGCGCCACACCCGCTGGCGGGGCAGCGCCGCGCGGATCAGGGCGACGTTGGAGAACTGGACGGCCACGCGGCGGCGTCGCCGCAGCTGCCAGAGGTATGCCGCGACGAGGACCGGGACGGTCAGCAGCCCGAGCAGGGCGCCGGGGAGGGCGAAGGACATGGTTAGACCACCCGTCCCGAGCGGACGACGGAGACGCCTGCCCCGAGCAGGAGGAGGACGGCCGCGGCGGCCGCGAACCAGGACGTGATCTCACGACGCTCGGTCCGTGCGGTCCAGGTGAGGTTGATCGAGCTGTAGACCTTGCCCAGGGCGGCCGTGTCGCTCGCGGCGTAGTAGGTGCCGTCGGTGGTATCGGCGATCTGCTTGAGGGTGGCCTCGTCGAGGCGGGTCGAGATCTGGAAGCCGTCGACCTCCAGGACCGTGCCCCGGGGACTGCCGAGCCCGATCGGGAAGATCCGCACACCTGCGGTGGAAGCGAGCTCGGCCAGGACGAGTGGATCGGGTTCGGTGGTGTTCTCGCCGTCGGACAGCAGCACCACGGCAGCCGAGCCGTAGTAGCCGATGTCGTCGCCCCCAGCAGTGCCGTCCTGGCCTGTCTCGTCCACGCTGATCGGCTTGCCCGCTATCGCGCTGATGGCCGAGACGATGCCGCGCCCCAGAGCCGTGCCGCCCTGGGGCGCCAGCCGGTCGATGGCGGCCAGTACCTCGTTGCGGTCGTTGGTCGGCTGCTGCGAGATGACTGCCGAGTCCCCGAAGGCCACGACGCCCAGGCGGATCGACGCCGGCTGCTTGGCCACGAAGGTGCGGGCCGCGGCCTTGGCCGCGTCGAGCCGCGTCGGCGCGAGGTCCTTGGCGGCCATGCTCGTCGACACGTCGAAGGCCAGGATGACGGTGCCCTCGCGTCGTGGCTCGGCCACCGTCGCCGAAGGACGGGCGAGCGAGGCGAGCAGCAGCGTCAGCGCGGTGAGCAGGAGCAGGGGTGCGACGTGACGCCACCGGTCGGGGCGCCCCGCAGCGGAAGCGACCAGCCCCTCGGCCGCCAGGTGCGCGCGACGCTCGTCGCGGCGGCGCTGCTGGGCCCGGTACGCGATCACCAGGAGGGGGACCGCGACGAGGGACAGCAACAGCATCGGCCACTCGAAGGTCACCTCCGCCGCCGCCTTCGCAGCTCGGAGATCCGGGCCAGCGCCCTGACCAGGTCGTCGTCCGTGGCGACAGGGTGGATCTCGGTGCCCGACCGACGTGCTGCCGCAACCAGGGCGTCCTGCCGCTCGGCCGCCGCAGCGGCAAGCCGCTCCCGGAAGACCGGGTCGTTGGTGTCGACGAAGATCTGTTCGCCCGTCTCGGCATCCTCGACGTAGACCATCCCCACCGCGGGGAGCTCGGACTCCCGCGGGTCGACCACCTGGATGGCCACCACGTCATGGCGTCGCGCCAGCAGTGACAACGGCTGCTCCCAGCCCGGTTGGGTGATGAAGTCGGAGACGATGACCAGCAACGAGCGGCGACGAGCCAGCCCGAGCGCCGCACGCAGCAGTCGGGAGAGGTCCGTGGTGTCCTTCGACCGGACGCCGGGCGGCGGCCGCAGCAGGGCCTGGCTGATACGGAGCACCTGGTTGCGACCCTGCCCCGGAGGGATCGTCTCGATGCTCCCGTCGAACAACGCCGCACCGATGCGGTTGCCACCGCGCGCCAGGATGTGCGCGATCGTCGTGGCGATCTCGGCCAGTACCAACGACTTCTGGCGATCCACCGGTCCGAAGCCCATCGAGGCCGACCGGTCCAGCAGGAGCCATGCCGTGACCTCACGGTCCTCGACGTACTCACGGACGTAGGGCGTGTCCATGCGGGCGGTGACGTTCCAGTCGATGTGCCTCAGGTCGTCACCCGGCTCGTACTCGCGCAGGTCGGTGAAGTCCACACCCGTGCCGCGGAACAGCGTCCGGTAGTCGCCCTGGAGTCGCCCGTCGAGACGACGCACGACGCGCCACTCGAGCCGCCGGAGCAGGCGCTCGGCGGTCAACGGTCCCGAGGCGGCTGGCCCGGGGGCCACCGGCTCTGGGGTCAGCGGGGTCCGGCGGCCCATGGCGCCTCGGAGGTGGGTTGGGGCTGCTGGCGGCGTTCGCGCAGGGGCACGTCCGGCATCGTCACCGCGTCCAGGATCGGGCCGAGCAGGTCGTCCGCCGCGATGCCCTCGGCGAGGGCCTCGTAGGACAGCACCAGCCGATGGCGCATCACGTCGCGTGCCAGGTCGCGCACGTCCTGGGGGCGGGCGAAGTCGCGACCCCGGAGGAAGGCCAGCGCCTTGCCCGCGAGTACCAGGTTGATCGACGCGCGAGGGCTCGCACCGAACGACAGGTAGCGCGCCAGGTCGGGCAGACCCACTGCTCCGGGTGAGCGGGTCGCGCCGACCAGCCGCACGGCATACTCGATCACGGCGGGGTCRACGTAGACGGCGTCGGCCCGCTTCTGGAACTCCACCAGCTGTCCCGGCTCGAGCACTCGCTGGGCCGCCTCGAAGGTCGTCGTCATCCGCTCGACCACGACGAACTCCTCTGAGGCGGTGGGGTATCCGACGAGAGCCTTGAGCATGAACCGGTCCACCTGCGCCTCGGGCAGCGCATAGGTCCCCTCGGACTCGATGGGGTTCTGGGTCGCCATGACGAGGAACGGGTCCGGCGCCTTGAACGTCTCCCGCCCGATGGTGACCTGGCGCTCCTGCATGACCTCGAGCAGCGCGCTCTGCACCTTGGCGGGCGCGCGGTTGATCTCGTCGGCCAGCACGAGGTTGGCGAAGACGGGGCCCAGCGAGACCTGGAACTCCCCGTCCCTCTGGTTGTAGATGCGGGTGCCGATGACGTCGGCGGGGACGAGGTCGGGGGTGAACTGGATCCGCTGGAACTCGCCCCCGATGGCCTGGGCGAGCGTCTTGATCGCCATCGTCTTGGCCAGCCCCGGCACGCCCTCGACGAGCAGGTGGCCGCGAGCCAGCAGCGCGACGAGCATGCGCTCGAGGAGGACGTCCTGACCGACGATGGTCTTCTTCACCTCGTAGAGCGCCTGCTCGAGCGGGTGCTGCCGGCCGAGTTCGGGGTGGTGCGGATCCATGCGCTCTCCTCGGGTGCGATCCGCCACTGAGGCGGGTTACTACGGCGGGCTTTGCGTGGCTACTGCGGTGGGCTTCCGGCGATGCCGCCGGCGGTGGCGATGGGCACGGCGAAACCGATGCCGACGAAGAAGTTCTGTTGCGACGGGTTGGCAAGACCGGTGACGATGCCGACCACCTGTCCCGCCTTGTTGAGCAGGGGGCCGCCCGAGTTGCCGGGGTTCACGGCGGCGTCGAACTGGATGAGGCCCTTGAGCGTCTCGTCGGCGTCCACCTCGATCGTCCGGTCCAGCGCCGAGACCACTCCGGCCGACAGGGATCCCTTGAGGCCCAAGGGATGACCGAGCGCGAACACCGGGTCGCCCACCTGTGCACCGCCGCCCAGCACCGCGGGGACGACCACCTGGGGGAGCTCCTCCGGGGTGAGGACCGCGATGTCGGTCGCGGGGTCCTGCTCCTCGACCTTCGCGCTCGACGAGGTGCCGTCCGAGAAGGTCACCTCGATGCTCTTCGCCCCCTCGACCACGTGCAGGGCGGTGAGAACGGCGCCCGCGGCGCTGACGACGACACCCGCGCCACCGCCGCTCTCGGCACCGTTGCTGCCGTTGCGCTCCGTGGCGATCGTGACGAGTGACGGCAACGCCACCCGGTATGCCGCGGCCGCGTCAGGAGGTGCCTTGGCGGCGTCCTCCTTGGCCTTGGCGATGCCGTCCTGGACCGCCTTGTCCACATCGGTGGCAGTGATCGGTGCGGTGTCGGGTCCCCATGTCACCGCGACTGCGGCCACGGAGAGGAGGGCCACCACGGTCGCCGCGAGCAGCCACCGCCGCGGGGGGACGCGTCTGCGCACGCGCGGGGGTTCGTCGACCACCTCTCGAGGTGGCTCGACGACCAGAGGCGAGCCCACCCGGTCCACCTTTGGCAGCGTACGTCCGATCCCCGCGCGGCGATACGTAAGTCGGGGATTCACGGCCAACTCTCAGGTTCGGCACGGGGACGCCCCGTCCGAGGACACGACACGCCGCCGTCCGGCGAGCTGCAGGCCTGGGTGCGCGGCGTGTCGTGTCCTCGGTGCAGGCTGGACGACGCGGCATACCTCGCGCCGGTGAAGCGGTCGTAGATTGCCGGGCATGGACAACGTCGTCTCCACGGTCGATGAGCTGCGCGCGCTCCAGCTGGACCGGATGCGCTGGAGCCTGGCCCACGCCTACGGGAACGTGCCCCACTACCGGGCCGCCTTCGACGCGGCGGGGGTGCGACCCGAGGACCTGCACGAGCTGGCCGACCTGGCGCGGTTCCCGTTCACGGCCAAGGCGGACCTGCGCGACAACTACCCCTTCGGGATGTTCGCGGTGCCGCGCGAGCAGGTCGTGCGGGTGCACGCCTCGAGCGGCACGACAGGAAAGCCGACCGTCGTGGGCTACACCCGCGACGACATCGACATGTGGGCGGAGGTGATGGCGCGGTCGATCGAGGCCGCCGGCGGGCGCCCGGGCGACCTGCTGCACGTCGTCTACGGCTACGGGCTGTTCACCGGTGGGCTGGGCGCGCACTACGGAGCCGAGCGGCTGGGCTGCACGGTGGTGCCCGTCAGCGGTGGCATGACCGAACGTCAGGTCCAGCTGATCCAGGACTTCCAGCCGCGGGTCGTCATGGTCACGCCTTCCTACTTCCTGGCCATCCTCGACGAGATGGACAGGCAGGGGATCGATCCCAGGCAGACCTCGCTCGAGATCGGGATCTTCGGGGCCGAGCCGTGGACCGAGCAGATGCGCGAGGAGGTCCAGCGACGCAGCAACATCCGGGCGGTCGACATCTACGGACTCTCCGAGGTCATCGGGCCGGGGGTGTCGCAGGAGTCGGGGCTGACCCAGGACGGCCTGCACATCTGGGAGGACCACTTCTACCCCGAGGTCGTCGACCCTGTGACGGGCGAGGTGCTTCCCGACGGGCAGGATGGTGAGCTGGTCTTCACGTCGCTGACCAAGCAGGCGATGCCGGTGGTGCGTTACCGGACCCGGGACCTGACCACGTTGCTGCCCGGCACGGCCTACCCCCAGTTCCGGCGGATGGCCAAGATCACCGGTCGCAGCGACGACATGATGATCGTGCGCGGGGTCAACGTGTTCCCCTCCCAGATCGAGGAGCACCTGCTCACCGTCGACGGCCTGACGCCGCACTACCTGTGCGTGCTGACCCGGCCCGGTCGGATGGACGAGCTCACGGTGCAGGTGGAGGCGGCGTCCGACACCTCCACGGAGGACGACCGTGCCCGGATGGCCCGCGACCTGCAGAAGCGGGTCAAGGACCGGGTCGGCGTGACGATCCGCGTCGACGTGCTCGCGCCGCACGCCCTCGAGCGGTCGCTCGGCAAGGCGAAGCGGATCAGCGACCAACGCCCGCGCTGAGAAGGCGCCGCCGAGGGTTGCGGCGGGCCGGACGCCGGGCGTTCGCCGACAGCGGACAGCCGTTCCACCCAGCCTGTAATGGTGTAATCATGATTACATGGCAACGAAGACAACCGCCGAGGCGTGGCTGGCCGGCCGCCTCCCGACCGACTGGTTCACCGGCCCCGTCGAGGTCACCCGCGACCGCGACGAGCTCATCATCATCGGCACCCTCGCCGAACCCACGCAGGACGGCGACGTCGACGACACCGACCGCGCCATCGCGGCGCGCGGCCGGATCAAGTCCTTCCGGGAGGACACCCGCGAGCGGCGCATCGAGATCGCCCGCGAGCTCGAGCACCTCAGCGGCCGCAAGGTCTCGTGGGGTGTGCGGGTGGGCGAGACCGAGGCGCTGTTCACCCATCTCGCCGCTCCCGTCATGACCCGGCTGCGGCAACCGGAGCGCAAGGTGCTCGACACCCTCGTCGAGGCGGGGGTGGCCAGGAGCCGGTCCGAGGCGCTCGCCTGGTGCGTCAAGCTCGTGGCCGACAAGTCCGACAGCTGGCTCGGGGAGCTGCGTGAGGCGATGGCGCACGTCGACGAGGTCCGCAAGAAGGGCCCAGCCGCCTGAACCCGGCCACCCGGCGCCCCGTCTCGAAGACGAGGCGTGCCGCGTGGTGCACCCCGCGGCATACCGACCGTTCGTCCGCCCACGGCGAACATGAGCGGAGTGCGCTCAGGGAAGGGAACAGGGGAGGAACGCCCCACGTTCCCCCCAACGAGTCGTGTCAGAGGAACTGTTTCGTCCCGATCCAGTATCGGTACCCGAAAGGCGTACGCCGGGACCTCGCAGCACGGATAGCATCGAGGTGATCTCGATAGGCAGGAGCAGAAGATGTTTGAACGGTTCACCGACCGGGCCCGTCGGGTGGTCGTGCTTGCGCAGGAGGAAGCGCGCATGCTCAACCACAACTACATCGGCACGGAGCACATCCTRCTCGGTCTCATCCACGAGGGTGAAGGCGTCGCCTCCAAGGCTCTGGAGAGCCTCGGCATCTCGCTGGAGTCGGTCCGCGAGCAGGTGCAGGAGATCATCGGCCAGGGCCAGCAGGCCCCGAGCGGCCACATTCCCTTCACGCCCCGGGCGAAGAAGGTCCTCGAGCTGAGCCTGCGCGAGGCGCTGCAGCTCGGCCACAACTACATCGGCACCGAGCACATCCTGCTCGGCCTGATCCGCGAGGGCGAGGGCGTCGCCGCCCAGGTCCTCGTCAAGCTGGGCGCCGACCTGAACCGCGTGCGCCAGCAGGTGATCCAGCTCATCTCCGGCTACCAGGGCAAGGAAGGTGGCTCCGGCGCCGGCCTGGCAGGCAGCGTGCAGCAGGAGGGGACTCCTGCGGGTTCGCTCGTCCTCGACCAGTTCGGCCGCAACCTCACGATGGCAGCCCGCGAGGGCAAGCTCGACCCTGTCATCGGGCGTGAGAAGGAGATCGAGCGGGTCATGCAGGTGCTGTCCCGCCGCACCAAGAACAACCCCGTCCTCATCGGTGAGCCCGGCGTCGGCAAGACCGCTGTCGTCGAGGGACTGGCCCAGGACATCGTCAAGGGCGAGGTGCCCGAGACCCTCAAGGACAAGCAGCTCTACACCCTCGACCTCGGCGCGCTCGTGGCCGGCAGCCGCTACCGCGGTGACTTCGAGGAGCGGCTGAAGAAGGTCCTCAAGGAGATCCGCACCCGCGGCGACATCATCCTGTTCATCGACGAGATCCACACCCTGGTGGGTGCGGGTGCCGCCGAGGGCGCGATCGACGCCGCCAGCATCCTCAAGCCGATGCTGGCCCGCGGTGAGCTCCAGACCATCGGGGCCACCACGCTCGACGAGTACCGCAAGCACATCGAGAAGGACTCGGCCCTCGAGCGCCGGTTCCAGCCGATCCAGGTGGCCGAGCCCACGCTCAGCCACGCGATCGAGATCCTCAAGGGCCTGCGCGACCGCTACGAGGCCCACCACCGGGTGTCCATCACCGACGGCGCCCTCGTCTCGGCGGCCAACCTCGCCGACCGCTACATCAACGACCGCTTCCTCCCGGACAAGGCGATCGACCTCATCGACGAGGCGGGCGCGCGGTTGCGCATCCGCCGGATGACCGCTCCGCCGGACCTGCGCGAGTTCGACGAGAAGATCGCGGCCGTGCGGCTGGAGAAGGAGTCGGCCATCGACGGCCAGGACTTCGAGAAGGCCGCGCACCTGCGTGACGACGAGAAGAAGCTGCTCCAGGCCAAGGCAGAGCGCGAGACCCAGTGGAAGTCCGGCGACATGGACGTCGTGGCCGAGGTCGACGAGGAGCTCATCGCCGAGGTCCTGGCTGCCAGCACCGGCATCCCGGTCTTCAAGCTCACCGAGGAGGAGTCCAGCCGACTGCTCCACATGGAGGACGAGCTGCACAAGCGCGTCGTCGGCATGGACGACGCCATCAAGGCGATGTCCCAGGCGATCCGTCGCACCCGCGCCGGTCTGAAGGACCCGCGTCGTCCCGGTGGCTCGTTCATCTTCGCCGGACCGACCGGTGTCGGCAAGACCGAGCTCGCCAAGACGCTCGCCGAGTTCCTCTTCGGTGACGAGGACAGCCTCATCCAGCTCGACATGTCGGAGTTCTCCGAGAAGCACACGGTCTCAAGGCTTTTCGGTTCGCCTCCCGGCTACGTCGGCTACGAAGAGGGTGGCCAGCTCACCGAGAAGGTCCGCCGCAAGCCGTTCTCCGTCGTGCTGTTCGACGAGGTCGAGAAGGCCCACCCCGACATCTTCAACACCCTGTTGCAGGTGCTCGAGGACGGCCGCCTCACCGACTCCCAGGGCCGGATGGTCGACTTCAAGAACACCGTCATCATCATGACGACCAACCTCGGCACCCGCGACATCACCAAGGGCTCGCTCGGCTTCTCGGCCGGTGCCGAGACCCAGAGCGGCTACGACCGGATGAAGAACAAGGTCACCGACGAGCTCAAGCAGCACTTCCGCCCCGAGTTCCTCAACCGCGTGGACGACATCATCGTCTTCCCGCAGCTCACGCGGGACGAGATCGTCGCCATCGTCGACCTCGAGATCGCCAAGCTGGACAAGCGGCTCAAGGACAAGGACATGGGCATCGAGCTCACCATCGAGGCCAAGAACGTGCTGGCCCTCAAGGGCTACGACCCCGTGCTCGGTGCACGACCGCTGCGTCGCACCATCCAGCGCGAGATCGAGGACGTCCTGTCCGAGAAGATCCTCTACGGCGAGCTCAAGGCCGGCGAGCTCGTGCTCGTCGGAGCCGAAGGTGACACCAAGAACGGCACGTTCACCTTCGTCGGCACGCCGCACCCCGGCAGCATCGAGCTGCCGGTGGTGCAGACGGTGGCGGACTCCGCCGACGCCAGCTGAGGGATCCCACCCGAGACACGAGCCGGGGTATGCCGCGTGGTCACCACGCGGCATACCCCGGCTTTGTGCATGGCGAGTTCTCGAAGTCGCGGGGAGAGCGCTTACTCTGGAGCGCGTGTCTCACTCCCCCCTGCCCCGCCGTTCGGTCCTCGTCGGTCTTCTCGCCGCGCCCCTGACCCTCGCCGCGTGCTCGAAGGACAAGCCTGCTGCCCCCTGGCCCTCCAGCGCCACGACGACCCCTGCGCCGACACCGACTCGTGCGAAGGTCACGGGGGCCAACCTGCCCGCTGACCTGCTCGCGACGATGACCGCCCTCTATCTCGGTGGCAAGCCTGCAACCGGTGCGCCGACCATCGCGACGGCGCTCGCCAAGCGCACGCCTCGCACCGCCCCGGTCGCGGTGACCGGGTCGACCGGCACGTGGCAGGGCACGCCCATCGCCACGGTCGTGCAGGGCAAGGACGTCACCCTGCTCGTCAAGGCCAAGTCCGGCTGGACCGTCGTCGGGGGCTGGTGGCCCTCGCTGAAGGTCGCGCGGCCGGCGTTCCCGACCATGCGGATCCTCGCCATCGGGTCGGACGCCCGCAATCCGCAGCCGGTGACCAAGTGCCGGGCGGACGCCCTCCACATCATCGGGGTGAACGCGACGAAGGGTGTCGGTGGCATCGTCGGCATCCCGCGTGACTCCTGGGTGCCCATGCCCGGAGGCGGCAGCGGCAAGATCAACGCCGCCCTGGTCTTCGGCGGCGTCAACGGACAGGTCAGGACGGTCGAACGTACCTCGGGGGTGCAGATCGACGGCTACGTCATCACCGGGTTCAAGGGCTTCCGCGGGATGGTCAGGAGTCTCGGCGGAATCGTCTTCGTTGCGGCCAAGGCGCTCAAGAGCGTGGACGGCCTGGCGATCATGAAGGCCGGGGCCAACAAGCTGGACGCCACGCACGCACTGGCCCTCGCCAGGGAGCGCAAGCACCTGCCCAACGGTGACTTCGGCCGCTCCGCGAACCAGGGTGCGATCATCCGGGCCGGCATGGTGATGGCCCAGAAGGCAGGCCCGGGCGCACTGGCGGGGCTCCTGTCCAAGATGGGCCCCCACCTGAGCACCGACCTGAGCGTGTCCGAGGTGCTCAACCTGTCGGCCAGCCTCTACCTCTCCAACGCGGCCAAGGTCCCCAACAAGGTGGTGCCCGGCGCGGTCGGCACCCGGGAAGGCCAGTCGGTCGTCCTGCTGGGCGGCCCTGCCAGGAGCATCTTCGCGGACATGAAGAACGGCGCTCTCGGTGCCTGAGGCCGCTGAGACGGCTGGACCGGTGCCTGAGCCCGGGACACCCGTTCTGGGCGCCGGATCGGTCACCGTCCGGGCGGCCCGCACCAGTGACATCCGGACGATCCGGGAGATCGTCCGGCCGCACGCCGACTCGCGCGTTCTCGTCTCCAAGGACGCGGTGACCTACTACGAGGCGCTCCAGCAGTTCCGCGTGGCAGAGCTCGACGGCGTGGTCGTCGGGTGTGGCGCGCTCCACGTGATGTGGGAGGACCTCGCCGAGATCCGCACGCTGGCGGTCCGCCCCGAGGCCAAGGGCAACGGCGTGGGGTCGATGTTGTTGGAAGCCCTGATGGCCGATGCCCGCGAGCTCGGGGTGCAGAGGTTGTTCTGTCTCACCTTCGAGGTCGACTTCTTCACCCGGCACGGGTTCGAGGCCATCGAGGGGCAGGCCGTCGAGCCGGATGTCTACGCGGAGCTGGTGCGGTCCTACGATGAGGGTGTCGCGGAGTTCCTGGACCTCGAGCGGGTCAAGCCGAACACGCTGGGCAACACCAGGATGCTTCGCACCCTCTGACCCCCCGCCTCTTCGCCCGTTCGATGTAAACGCGCCGAGGATTCCCGGGCGCGTTTACATCGAATCAGGCAGGGGGGACCCGCTGGAGGCGGTGGTGGCGGCTCATCCTGATCCGCACCGAGGCGGCCAGGACGAGCAGCAGGAGACCGGAGATCACCCCGAACCCGAGCCGGGGGATCAACGGCAGTGCGATGCCGATCCCGCCACCGACGACCCACGCGATCTGCAGCACCGTCTCGGACCAGGCGAACACGCGGGTGCGCACCGACTCCTCGATGTCACGCTGCACGACGGCGTCGCTGCTCAGCTTGATGAGCTGCGCACCGAGCCCCGCCACCAGTCCGAGGACGAGCAGGGCCGTCAGGGAGTAGAACAGGGCCGCAGCCAGGGCGACTGCCACGTCGGCGATCAGGGCCACCGCGATGATCAGGTCGGGTCGTAGTCGGCTCAGGGCGTTGCCGATGACGGTGCCCAGGGCGTTGCCGGCGCCTGCGGCTCCCACGACGAGGGCCAGCACGAACGTCCCGCTGTGGCCCGGCAAGGGGTGCTCGCGCATGAGGAAAGCCATGAACAGCGTGAGGAACCCGGTGAGCAGCCGGGCGCCCACCGCACTGCAGAGGGCGGTCAGCACGGGGACCGGAAGGGCCGCCACCCGTGCCCGCAGTCGCTCGAACAGCCCCAGCTTCCGGCCGTCGCGCCGGCCGATGGGCACCGGTCCGGAGTCCTCGATGTCCTGCTCGCCGCTGCTCGAGTCCACCCGCGACGGCAGCCGGATGGCGAGGACGGTGCCCACGACGTAGATGAGGAAGGCCAGCCGCAGCGACCACTCGGGTCCCACCCGGGCTGCGGCACCGGCGAGTCCGCCTCCGACCGCCATGCCGGCCACCCCGGCCAGGGCGTTGCGGGAGTTGGCGTTGACCAGGCTGAACCCGGGCGGCAGCAGCCGTGGCACCGCCGAGGCCCGCGTCACGCCGTACGCCTTCGAGGCGACGAGGCACCCCAGGGCCGCGGGGAAGAGCCACGGCGAGTCGTTGGCGACGGCGCCGGCCAACACCCAGCAGAGGAAGGCCCGCAGGGCGAGGGTGGTGCCGATGGCCCAGCGGCGGCCGTGCCGGAACCGGTCGAGCAGCGGGCCGATGAAGGGCGCGAGCAGGGCGAAGGGAGCCATCGTGAGGACGAGGAACTGCGCCACCTGACCGCGTGCCTCGTCGGTCGGGATGGCAAAGATCGTCCCGGCGAGCGAAACGGTGAGCGCGGCGTCGCCCATGAGGTTGACGAAGTGCAGCTCCACGAGGCGCGCGAGGCCGCTCTCGCCCGCACCGGCCGAGTGCGTGTAGGCCCGCGCCCTGCGGGCACCTGCCTTGCTGCCCCGACCAGCCAGCCTGACCCCCGCCACGGTGCCACGGCCGACGACCCGCCCGGTGCGCGATGCGCCGATGCGCAGGGCGTGGGCGGCTCGCCTCCCGGCGCTCGGGCCCGTGCTCGACCCGGCGCCGGCCGGGCCGTTGGCCGCGCCTGAGTCGCCCCGGCCCGGGCCGTCGGCAGACGCGGAGCCGCCGCCGACGCCGCCCCGTCCCGGCCCGTCCTCCTCGCTGGGTGGCATCGAGGTCTCAGCTCGCCTCGCGCGATGCGGGCAGCTGGTAGCGACCGCCCGCGAGGGGCTCGACCAGACCGTCCGCGACCAGTGAGTCGAGGCACCGCTCGCGCTGGATCTCGTTGTCTGACAACGCCTCGAGGGCGGAGCGAGGCACGGCCGTGTCGCTCGCCCGCAGCACCGCGAGCAGCGCGCCACGCAGCTGGCGGTCAGTGCCCTCCCAGGCCTGGCCCTTGCGGGCCGGACCTCGGTATGCCGGGCGGCCGGCCACCTGCCACGCGCACAGGTCCGCGACGGGACAGTCCGAGCAGCGGGGTGAGCGGGCGCTGCAGACGAGGGCGCCGAGCTCCATCACCGCCACGCTCCACGTGCGGGCCTCGGCGGCGTCCACCGGCACCAGGCCGGCGGCGACGGTGAGCTCGGCCCTGGTCGGTGACGGCGCGGCATACTCCTCGCCCGCCACGACACGGGCCAGCACGCGGCGCACGTTGGTGTCGACGACGGTGGTCCGCTCGCCGAACGCGAAGGTGGCGACCGCGGCGGCGGTGTAGGTGCCGACCCCCGGCAGGGCCAGGAGCTCTGCCTCGGTCGAGGGGACGGCGCCGTCATGGTGCTCGGTCATCGCCACGGCGGCGGCGTGCAACCGCAGCGCCCGGCGGGGGTAGCCCAGCCGCCCCCAGGCACGGACTGCCTTGCCCGGTGCGTCGGTGGCCAGAGCGGCCGGGGTGGGCCATCGCGACAGCCACTGGTGCCAGACCGGCTCCACGCGGGCCACCGGAGTCTGCTGGAGCATGATCTCGGAGACGAAGATGCTCCACGGTGTGGCGTCGGGCCGGCGCCACGGCAGGTCGCGGGCGGACACGGCGTACCACTCCAGCACCCGGTGGTGCAGGTGCTCAGGAGCGGCGCCGGTGATCACACGTAGCGTTCGAGGATGCTCGACTCGGCCAAGCGGGACAGGCCCTCGCGGACGGCGCGGGCGCGACCCTCGCCGACGCCCTCGACGTCCATGAGCTCCTCGAGGTTGGCGGCCAGCAGCTTCTGGAGGCTGCCGAAGTGCTCGACCAGGCGGTCGACGATGGCGCCGGGGAGGCGGGGCACCTTGGTCAGCAGGCGGTAGCCGCACGGGCTCACCGCCGAGTCGAGCGAGTCGCCACCGACGGCGAACCCGACGGCCTTGGCCCCGGCCGACAGGTCGAGCAGCTCGGTGGAGGTGAGCTCCTCGAGGGCGGCCATCGCCTCGTCGAGCGTCAGGTCGGTCTTGGTGACCGGGAGGTAGTCGCGGATGACGAGCTCGCGGTCGTTGCCGAGGCCACCGGTCAGCTCCTCCAGCTGGAGGGTGAGCAGGCGTCCGTCGACCCCCAGCTCGATGACGTAGCCGGAGATCTCGTCGCGGATCCGGCGCACCATCTCGAGGCGCTGGAGCACGCTGGCGACGTCGCGGACGGTGACGAGGTCCTCGATCTCGAGGGCCGAGAGGGTGCCGGTGACCTCGTCGAGGCGCGACTTGTAGCGCTCGAGGGTCTGCAGGGCCTGGTTGGCGCGGGACAGGATCGCGCTGGAGTCCTCGAGGACGTGGCGGCGGCCGTCGACGTAGATGGCGACGATCCGCATCGACTGGCTCACCGAGATGACGGGGTAGCCGGTCTGCTTGGCGACGCGCTCCGCCGTGCGGTGGCGGGTGCCCGACTCGCTCGTCTCGATCGAGGGGTCGGGGACGAGCTGGGTGGCGGCCCGCAGGATGCGCGAGGCCTCGCGGTCGAGGACGATGCCACCGTCCATCTTGGCCAGCTCGCGCAGCCGGGTCGCCGAGAACTCGACGTCGAGCGGGAAACCACCGGTGGACAGCTGCTCCACGGTGCGGTCGTGACCGAGGACGATCAGCGCACCGGTGCGCCCCCTCAGGATGCGTTCCAGACCGTCACGCAGCTCGGTGCCCGGTGCCACGGCGGCGAGGGTGGCGCGCAGCACCTCATCCTCGCGAAGATCCACTGGTCAAACCCCTTTGGTGCCGCTGGCGTCGGTCTGGCGCGAGTCTAACTGTGCACGGGCTGCAGCGCCGCGCGCACCGCGGTCCGAATGTCGTCGCACTCGATCACCTGCATGCCCTCAGGCGTCGGAGCCGTGCCGAGGACGCCCGACGGGACGTAGGCGGTGCGGAATCCCAGTCGCCCAGCCTCCGCCAGGCGACGGGGTATGCCGGTCACCGGCCTGATCTCGCCCGCCAGCCCCAGCTCGCCGAAGGCGATGGCGTGGTCGGGCAGCGGCTGGTCCTTGACCGCGCTGGCCACCGCGAGGGCGATCGCCAGGTCGGAGGCCGGCTCGGTGAGCCGCACACCCCCCACCGTGGAGAGGTAGACGTCGGCGTTGCCGATCGGGGCCTGCGCCCGCTTGGCCAGCACCGCGATGATCATCGCCACCCGGGCCGAGTCCAACCCGCTGGTGGCACGCCGGGGTGTGGGGATCTCGCTCTTGGCGACCAGCGCCTGGACCTCGGTCATCAGCGGCCGGCGACCCTCGAGGGTCACCGTCACGCAGGTGCCGGGCACGCTGAGGGTGCCCCGCGACAGGAAGAGCCCGCTGGGGTCGGCCAGCCCGACGATGCCCACGTCGGACAGGTCGAAGCAGCCGACCTCGTCGGTGGGGCCGTAGCGGTTCTTGACCGCGCGCACGAGCCGCAGGCGGGAGTGTCGGTCGCCCTCGAACTGCACGACCACGTCGACGAGGTGCTCGAGGACGCGCGGGCCGGCGATCGACCCGTCCTTGGTCACGTGGCCGACCAGCAAGGTGGCGATACCGCGTGACTTGGCCACCTGGATCAGCGAGGCCGCGACCTCACGGACCTGGGTGACGTTGCCGGCAGACCCCTCGACGTCGCCACTGGAGATGGTCTGCACCGAGTCGACGATGACGAGGTCGGGCTGCACCGCATCGATCTGACCGAGCACCGTCGCGAGGTCGGTCTCGGCGGCGAGGAACAGCGAGGAGGCCATCGCCTCGATCCGCTCGGCCCGCATCCGCACCTGGGCCGCGGACTCCTCGCCGGTGACGTAGAGGACGGTGCGGCCGTCGCCGGACCTGGCCGCGCGGGCGGCGACGTCGAGCAGCAGTGTCGACTTGCCGATGCCGGGCTCGCCCGCCACGAGCACCACCGCCCCCGGCACGAGTCCGCCTCCCAGGACCCGGTCGAACTCGCTGACCCCGGTGCTGACGGCCTCGGCGCGGCGGGCGTCGACCTGCCCGATGGGCACGGCGGGCCGCTCCACGCGGGTGGCCGCGGTCGTGCGCACGGTGACGGCGCCGATCTCGCTGACGCTGCCCCAGGACTGGCACTCCCCGCACCGGCCGACCCACTTGACCGCGGTCCAGCCGCACTCGGAGCAGCGGAAACCGCTCGACCTGGTCGTCGTCTTCACTGCCATGGACGACAACCTACGGCGCGGCGCCGACAGCCCGGCGGACCGGCAGGCACGTCGCCGCCGGTGTCGGGTCCTGCCAGCGGGTCAGTGACCTCCGGCGACCGTGGATCAGTGGCCTTCGGCGACCTTCTTGAGGCCGTCGAGCATGCCCTGCCAGTTCTGCGAGAACTGCTCGGCCTGCTCGGGGCTGTCGCAGCCGTCCTGGGTGAGCTGCACCGCCGTGCCCTCGCCGGCCGGCGACAGCTCGTAGCGGACCCGGTGGTAGTTCTCCGGGATGTCCTCGTCCCCGGTCATCGGGCTGTAGTGGGTGACCTCCAGGAGCCGTCCGGGCTCGGCCTGGAGGACCTCGCCCTTGTCCTGGTAGGGCTTGCCCTCCCACTCCCCGGTCCACGTGATCGGGCTGCCGGGCTGCCAGTCGCTGGCGACCTCGCTTCCCATCATGTACTCGGCGACGAGCCTGGGTTCGGTCATCGCCTGCCAGACCCTGTCCGGGTCGGCGTCGATGGTGGTGCCGGCGGTGGCGACGTGGTCGGTCATGGTGCCTCCTGGGTGGTCCGGGGTGTCCGGTTCCTCCCACCCTGTCCCGCAGCGGCGCCGGTGTCCAGACCMTCCGTCACCGACCCGTCACCGCACCATCACCTCGCCGTCACGCTCAGAACTGGCGCCACCACAGGCTGACGGCGTAGTCGACCCCGGTGCCGTCGTGCTCCGCGAGGATGCCCTCCGCAGCCGTCTCGGGGAACTCGATCCGCACCACCGACTCGAAGTCCTCGCGCGAGTCGAACTCCCAGTCGATCACCAGCCGCTCGCGTGACCACCCCTGGCGTGCCCAGAAACGTTCCACCGCAACGGGATCGTAGGAGGGGTTCGCGCGCGTGAACCACCGGCCGAAGGTCGAGCGGGTGGCGTCGTTGTCGATGACGTATGCCGTGCCGCCCGGTCGCAGGACCCGCTCCAGCTCGCGCAGGCCGGGTTCGCAGCCGGCGCCGAAGAAGTAGGCCCACCTGGCGTGGGCGATGTCCATGGAGGCGTCGGCCAGCGGCAGGGACTGGGCGGCACCCTCGAGGACCCCCACCTCCGGCATACCTGAAATGCGTTGCTCGGCAAGGGAAACCAGTGGTGGGTGCGGCTCCACGCCGACCACGCTCGCGCACCCGAGGGAGGCGAACCGAGGCAGGTGGAAGCCGGTCCCGCAACCGACGTCGACCAGGTCGGCGCCGGCGAACGGGTGAAGCGACGCCATCGCGGCCTCGATGAGCCCGGCGCGGTCGACGCCGAGGTTCTCCATCTCGTAGACGTCGGGGAAGTCCCAGATGTTGGGGCTGCGTGTCGGCTCGGGCAGCGGGTCGGGCGGCTCCAGTGTCGAGCTCATCGGGACTTGCGGGCCTCTTGGGCAGCCAGCGTCGCCGGATGCACCAGGAGGGGAAGCATCTTGCGGGAGTAGGCGTTCCGGGCAGCCTTCACGCTCGCGAGGTGGGCCTCGCAGCGGATCTCGAGCTCGCCGTAGGCCTCCTCACCCATCAGCTCGACCAGCTCGGCGCGGTTGCTGCGGAACACCGGCTCCCGGCCGACGTGGGCCTCGGGGTTGCTCGAGCAGTACCAGTCGAGGTCGTGGCCACCGGGCCCCCAGCCGCGACGGTCGTACTCGGTGATGGTGACCTCCTGCCAGCTCGACCCGTCGGGCATCTCGACCTTGCGGTAGGTGCGACGGATCGGCAGCTGCCAGCAGACGTCCGGCTTGACGGTGTGCGGCTCCTTGCCCGTGAGGACGGCGTGCTGGTGCAGCGCACACCCGGCGCCGGCGGGGAAGCCCGGCCGGTTGAGGAAGATGCAGGCGCCGTCGACGACCTTGGTCTTGAGGGCGTCGTCCTCCTTCTCGGTCCAGGCGGAGAGCTTGGTCGAGCCGGGGTGCAGCTGCCACTCGTCCTCGCCGAGCTCCTTGACGACCTTCTTCACCCGCTGGACGTCGTCGTCGTCGGTGAAGTGGGCGCCCAGGGTGCAGCAGCCGTCGTCCGGTCGGCCGGCGTAGATCCCCTGGCAGCCGTTGCCGAAGATGCAGGTCCAGCTCGACGTCAGCCAGGTCAGGTCGCAGCGGAACCGTTGCTCCGTGTCGGCGGGATCGGTGAACTCCACCCAGATGCGGGCGGTGTCGAGCGGGGTCTCAGGCACATTCGCAACCTTACGTCGCGCGGTGCCCCGCTCTGGTCGTGGCCCGTATGCCGGTCGCGCCAGGGAGGCGGCGGACGGCACGGTGGGGAGGCGGAGGACTGCATGCCCGGGAGGCGCCGGACCGCATGCCCGGGAGGCGCCGCCCCGCCTCCCGGGCACAGACCTTCAGCCGATCGGTGCGGTCACCGGACCGGAGGGGTCGAACTGCAGGGGCACGGGCGCCGGCTGCCGACGCTGGGTCGTGATGCCCTTCTCGGTGCGGCCGTCGACCTCCAGCTTGCCCCTCACGAGTGACACCGTGACGTGCGCCGCGGTGGCTCCCGGGGCGTCGACCGCGTCGACGGTCACCGACAGCGCGCCGTCGACGATCGTGCCCCGACCCACGAAGCCGACCTCACCGGTCGGCCGCGCCACGGTGACTGCCAGGCCGTCTCCGTCGGGCCGGGTCAGGACGACCCAGCGGACGAAGGTCGTGCCCATCGACTCGTTGACGCCGAGCAGCGTGCCCGCGATACCCGGCGCCGACGCCAGCGACTCGGGGTCCTTCCCGGCGAGCACGACGTGCGTGCGGTCCCCACAGCTGAACGCACCCACGGGCGCAGCACCCTCGGGCACCAGCGACCGCCAGGGCAGGTCGGCGGTGGCGGCCTTGCGGGCGACCGGCATCTCGACCGGCTTGATGCGGGTCTTGAGCCGAGCCGTCACCGGAAGCACCGGTGCGGTCTCGCCGGTGAGCTGCTGGCGGGGGTCGGCCGGGTCGACGGCCGCTCCCACCCGGTGGGCGAGCAGGCGCGCCGAGGCGCTGGCCCGCGTGCTGGCGTGTGGCCAGTCCGCCCGCTCGCTCGCCGACCTCAGCCGCCGGACGTCGGTGCGAGTGCCCAGGTTGGTCAGGCTTGCGGACGCAGCCGCGATGAGCTGGCCGTCCTGGGCCTGGTCGACCACCTTGCGCAGGGCGCGGACCGAGGTCGCGGAGTGCACCTGTCCCAGGCCCTTGGCGGCGGCGACCCGCACCTGCGGTTCACCGTGCTCCGAGACCACCTTGGCCAGGGCGTTGGTGGCCCGTCGCCCGGCGACCTTGTCCGGGCCCGCGGCGGCGGCCTCGGACAGGATGGCGATCGCTGCCCCTGGGCTCAGGGTGGTGGGTTTGCCGGCGAGAGCCGCGATGGCCCCCGACACGGTGCGGTCCTTGCGGGACCCGATGATGACTGACATGTCGCCTCCTAGCAGGGGTTCTTCATGCGGCAGTGGTCCCGCATGTTGTCGGCTTCGGACGTGGTGATGACGCCCCCGTTGGGGATCGTCGGGTTCATCAGCGCCGTGGAGTTGTTGCGGTGGCTGAGGCCCAGGTAGTGACCCAGCTCGTGCGCGGTGGCGAAGTCCGAGACCCCGCCGCCCGCGTTCATCTCGACGACGCTGCCGTCCATCCCCTTGGCGTTCTTGTCGCACGGACCGTCGACACGGGACAGGCCCGCCGTGCTGCCGACGTACATCCGCACGAAGAACAGGTCCAGCGCGTCGTTGGGCACGGTCCACTCGTCGGTGAGGGTCTCGGCCTCGCCGTCGGAGTTGATGACGTCCCGGCCGCCGGCGTCGCCGGTCGAGATGACGAAGTGCTGGATCCGCCCCACACCCATCGACCGGCCGGCACCGGCATACAGGTCCCGGGTCTTGGCGACGGCGCGGTCGATCTCCACCGCGTCGTTGAAGGTGAACTGGTCGGACCCGACCTGGATGCAGTTCACGTGGACGAACTTGCTCCCGAGCCGGTCCAGCTGGGTCTTGAGCGACACGGGGACCGAGTTGGTCAGCTGCCCCATGAAGTCGCGGCGCACCGAGAGCGGCGACGTCGCGATGCCGATGCAGGCGGCGCGTTGGCGAAGACTGGTCACCGGTCAGCCCTCGAGCTTCTTGACCTTGGCGTCGAGGTTCTTGATCAGGTCGCTGTAGCGGGCCAGCGTGTCCTCGAGGCTGAGGCGACCGAACGGGCTCTTGACCGTCAGCGTCCCGTTGACGACGACTGCCCCGTTGATCTTGACCGGCCCGTTGATGGTGACGCCGCCCGGGTAGTCGTGTGCCCAGTTGATCGTCAGGCCGTCGTCGAAGTCGTGCACGAGCGCCCGGCGCCACGGCGTGGAGGTCTTGCGCCGCGCCGCGTGGTCGAGCACCACGTCGGCCTGGTGACAGGTCAGCCGGAACCCCTCGACKGTGACCCCACCGGGGTAGTCGGAGTCCCAGTTGAGGGTCATGCCGTCGGTGAAGTCGTGCACGATCGCGCGGCGCTGGCCGGCGCCGCTCGAGCGACGGCTCGGCGCGTCGATGACGACGTCGGCGGCGGTCGTCTTGAAGACGTCCCCCTGGGCGGTCGTGGTGTTTCCGTCCAGACGCAGGTCTGCATCCATCGTGTGTTCCCCCCTGTTCGACGAGGCCCCGACGGCCCCGTCCCCGCAGGCAAGGAGGCTTCACCCTGCCTCCGTGATACCTCCGCGGTGAACAGTCCCATTGACGTGCGGCCCCAGCCGATACCGTGCAGCCATGCGCCTCGGGGTCATCGACATCGGCTCCAACACCGTCCACCTGCTCGTCGTCGACGCACACCGCGGGGCCCAGCCCCTGCCCGCCACCTCCCACAAGATCGAGCTGCGGCTCTCCGAACACGTCACCGACGGCGGTGACATCGCCGAGTCGGGCGAGGCCGCCCTGATCGCGTTCATCGGCGAATGCCTCACGGTCGCGGAGGACCAGGGCGTCGAAGAGGTGATGGCCTTCGCCACCAGTGCGACTCGCGAGGCGCCGAACGGCGAGGACGTGCTCTCCCGGGTGCGCGCGGCGACCGGCGTGGCCCTGCAGGTTCTCTCCGGCGAGGACGAGGCGCGTCTCACGTTCCTGGCCGTGCGCCGGTGGTTCGGCTGGTCGAGCGGCACGCTGCTCGTGGTCGACATCGGTGGCGGGTCGCTCGAGCTCGCGGCCGGCATGGACGAGGACCCGGACGCCGCCGTCTCCCTCCCGCTCGGCGCGGGGCGGCTGACCCGTGACCTGCTCCCGGGTGACCCACCGACGGCGGAGGTGGTCAGGGAGGCGCGCCGGGCGATCCGGTTGCGTCTCGCCGCGGCCATGCGCCCGCTGGCCAAGGCCGGGACCGCCGACCGTGCCGTCGGCACCTCCAAGACGATGCGTTCGCTCGCCCGCGTCACGGGCGCGGCGCCGAGCAGTGACGGTCCGTATGCCGCGCGCAGCCTCGAGCGCGGTGCGCTCGCCTCGCTGGTGGCTGACCTGGGCGGCATGACCTCCCACCAGCGGGAGCGGCTGTCGGGCGTCTCGGCCAGTCGCTCGCGCCAGCTGCTGGCGGGTGCCCTCGTGGCCGAGGCGGCGATGGACCTGCTCGGTCTGGAGCGCCTCGAGATCTGCCCCTGGGCCCTGCGCGAGGGCGTCATCCTCAGCCGACTCGACGCGATGCGCTGACCCGCGCTGGGTAGGCTCGGTGCATGGCCGAAGCCGTGTCGATCCCAGGAGCCACGGTGGCCCTCTCGACCGCCTCGGTCTACCCGGACACCTGTGCGTCGGCCTTCGCCACGGCAGCGCGGCTCGGCTACGACGCCGTCGAGGTAATGGTCTGGACCGACCCCGTCTCGCAGGAGGCCGGTGCGCTCGCGGCGCTGTCCCGGCTGCACGGCATACCCGTCGTGTCGGTGCACGCACCCACGCTCCTGCTGACCCAGCGCATCTGGGGACCCGACCCGTGGACCAAGGTCGACAACTCGATCGCCCTGGCCCAGGAGGTGGGTGCCTCCACCGTGGTGCTGCACCCGCCGTTCCGGTGGCAGAAGGAGTACGCCGGCGACTTCGTCGAAGGGGTGGCGATGCGCGAGCACGAGACCGGAGTGGCCCTGGCCGTCGAGAACATGTTTCCCTGGCGCGCCCGGCAGCGGGAGTTCGAGGCCTACCTGCCCCACTGGGACCCGGTGCCGCAGGCCTACGACAACGTGACCCTCGACCTCTCGCACACGTCGACGGCCGGCTCCGACGCCATGGCCATGGCCGCAGCCCTCGGCCCGCGCCTCGCCCACGTCCACCTCGCCGACGGGCTGGGCTCGCTCAAGGACGAGCACCTCGTCCCCGGACGCGGTACCCAACCCTGCGCCGAGTTCCTCGAGATGCTTGCGGTGCAACAGTTCTCGGGCTCCGTCGTTGTCGAGGTGGGGACGCGCAAGCTCACCCAGGAGCAGCGAGAGGTCGACCTCGCCGAGTCCTTGGCCTTCGCGCGGCTGCACCTCGCGACCGCGTCGACGGTCGGCGCGTCATGAGCCCACGCGGCCGCCGCCCCGGGGGCGTGGACACGAGGCAGGCCATCGTCGAGGCCGCCCGGGTCGACTTCGCCGACCAGGGCTACGACGGCACGTCGCTGCGCGGCATCGCACGCCGCGCCGCCGTCGACCCGGCCCTGGTGCACCACTACTTCGGCGGCAAGGCACAGCTGTTCGCGGCCGTGATGGACATCCCTGCCGACCCGGCAGCGCTGATCAGCGCCGTGGTGGAGGGACCTCGTGACCAGGTGGGCGAGGCGCTGGTGCGGACCTTCCTCGCGGTGTGGGACTCCGAGGACGGTCGCCAACGCTTCCAGGCCCTCATGCGGGCTGCGGTCAGCCACGAGGAGGCGACCCGGATGCTGCGCGAGTTCCTGACCAGGGAGGTCTTCGGCAGGGTGCTGCGGGCGCTGTCCGCCGACGGCGACCGGCCGGCCGATCTCGAGCTGCGGGCGGGCCTGGCGGCGTCCCAGATGGTGGGGCTGGCGATGATGCGCTACATCGTCGAGTTCCCGGCCGTGGTGGACGCCGGGCACGACGAGCTGGCCGCCCTGGTGGGCCCCACGATCCAGCGCTACCTGGCCCCGTAACCCCAGAACCCCGGTAAGCCCCCACAACCCCGCAACCCCGACCACACAACCCCGCAAACCCGACCACACAACCCCGCAAACCCGACCACGCGGCATACCCACCGACAACCCAGGCTCCCCGAGCAACCTTTGCTAGCAAAGGAAAGTGGATGGTGGACAGGGTGCAACCTGTCCACCAGCAAGCAACCTTTGCTAGCAAAGGTTGCTTGAAGGGTCGGGGAGCTGGGTGGTGGAGGGGTCTTGTCCCGGCGGGGGAGCAGCGCTATATTCATCGCATGATGAAAAACGCCATCGAGATCACGAACCTCCGCGTGGTGCGCGGCGGTCGTGAGGTGTTGCCCGACCTGACCATGGCGGTCCCGGCCGGCCAGGTCGTCGGCCTGCTCGGGCCCAGTGGCAGCGGCAAGTCGACCCTGATCCGGGCGATCGTGGGGGTCCAGATCGTCGAGTCCGGCGAGGTCACGGTGCTGGGGGAGCCCGCCGGCTCGCCGTCGCTTCGCCACCGGATCGGCTACGTCACCCAGACCCCGAGCGTCTACGACGACCTGTCCGTGCGAGCCAACGTCCGCTACTTCGCCAGCATCCTGGGCGCCCCCACGTCGGCGGCCGACGAAGCCATCGAGGCGGTCGACCTCACCAGCCACGCAGACTCCCTGGTGGGCCGCCTGTCCGGGGGACAGCGGTCGCGCGTGTCGCTGGCGGCCGCGCTCGTCGGCGACCCCCAGCTGCTGGTCCTCGACGAACCCACCGTCGGCCTCGATCCGGTGCTGCGACGGGACCTGTGGGAGCTGTTCAAACGCCTTGCGGGTCAAGGGCGTTCGCTGCTCGTGTCGAGCCACGTGATGGACGAGGCGAGTCGCTGCGACCGACTCCTCCTGCTGCGTGAGGGCCGGATCATGGCCGACGACACGCTGCCCGCGCTGCTCGCCCGCACCGGCACCGACGACGCCGAGCACGCCTTCCTGTCCCTGATCGACCGCGCCGAGGAGACCGCCCGATGAACGCCCACCGCACCCTCGTCACGGCCGGCCGGGTCCTGGCCCAGCTGCGTGCCGACCACCGGACCATCGGGCTGATGCTCGTCGTCCCGTGCGTGCTGATCGGGCTGCTGGCCTGGATCTTCAACGGCACCCCCGTCTTCGACGGCCTCGGGGCACCGCTGCTCGGGGTGTTCCCCTTCGTGGTGATGTTCATCGTCACGAGCGTCGCGACCCTGCGCGAGCGGACCTCCGGGACCCTCGAGCGGCTGCTGACCACGCCGATGGGCAAGGGCGACTTCATGTTCGGCTACGCCCTCGCCTTCGGTGTGATGGCGATCCTGCAGGCGCTCATCGCGACGGCCTTCGCGGTCTACGTGTGCGGCCTCGACGTCGCCGGACCGGCGTGGCAGCTCGTGGTGGTGGCCGTGCTCGACGCGTTGCTCGGGACGGCGCTGGGTCTGCTCGCCAGCGGCTTCGCGCGCACCGAGTTCCAGGCCGTGCAGTTCATGCCGGCCTTCGTGCTGCCGCAGTTCCTGCTGTGCGGACTGCTCGTGGCACGCGACGGCCTCCCCGACGTCCTGCGCTGGCTCTCGGACGTGCTGCCCCTCTCGTATGCCGTGGACGCCATGAAGTCCGTGACGTCCAGTGCCAGCCCGGGCGCCGACGTGGCCGGTGACGCGGCCGTCATCGGGCTGTGGGTGCTGGTCGCACTGGTCCTCGGCAGCCTCACCCTGCGCAGACGCACCGCCTGAGCGGTGCGGCCGCCGCAGGCGAAGGCTGCGGTCGGCCCCGGTGAGGGGGCCCGGACCCCGCGACGCGGCATACCTGCTGGATGGCGGTTAGCCTTGTCGGCGGCCGTGACCTCCGCGGCCACCGGTTGGAAGGACCCACGTGGACGCCAGTGACCTGCTGCGCAACAGCCTGCTCCAGCTCTCCAAGAGCGGTGCTGTGCGACAGACGATCGAGAAGGCGCCGGTGAGCCGCAGCGTGGTCAGGCGGTTCGTCCCGGGCGACCGCACCGCGGACGCCGTCAGCGCGACCGCCGAGCTGCGCGCCACCAACCGGCTGGCGACGATCGACTACCTCGGGGAGGACACCGCCGACCTCACCCAGGCGATCCGGACCCGCGACCACTACATCGAGCTGCTCAAGGCGCTCGCGGACGCAGACCTGTCCCAGCACGGCATGGGCGAGGTCAGCCTGAAGCTGTCCGCCCTGGGCCAGTACCTCCCCGGCGACGGCCACAAGATCGCCCTGGACCACGCCCGCGAGATCTGCCAGGCGGCGGCGAACGCCGGCACGACGGTGACCCTCGACATGGAGGACCACACGACGACCGATGCCACCCTGGAGTCGCTGCGCGAGCTGCGCGAAGACTTCCCTTGGGTCGGTGCCGTGATCCAGTCCTACCTGCACCGCAGCGAGGCGGACTGCCGCGACCTCGCCCACGAGGGCAGTCGCGTCCGCCTGTGCAAGGGCGCCTACAAGGAGCCGGAATCCGTTGCGTACCAGAGCAGCTCGGACGTCGACCAGAACTACGTGCGCTGCCTGAAGATCCTCATGGCGGGCGACGGCTACCCGATGGTGGCCAGCCACGACCCGCGGCTGGTCGAGATCGCCGGTGCGCTGGCGTCGCACCACAAGCGCGACGCGGACAGCTATGAGTACCAGATGCTCTACGGGATCCGGCCCGAGGAGCAGAAGCGGATCGCCGACCGGGGCAACCAGATGCGGGTCTACATCCCCTATGGCGAGGAGTGGTACGGCTACCTCATGCGCCGGATGGCCGAGCGCCCCGCCAACACGATGTTCTTCCTGCGCGGTCTCGCCACCAAGAACTGAGGCGCACGGACCCGCGACGACTGGAAGACTGCCGTCATGGGAACTGTCGCAATCCTCGGGGCCGGCGTGATGGGCGAGACGCTGCTGTCCGGGCTGATCCGGTCGGGTCGCAGCGCGGACGAGCTCATCGTGACCGCTCGTCGGCCGGACCGGGCCGACCTCCTGGCCGAGCGCTACGGCGTGCGTGCCATGTCCAACATCGAGGCGGCGGAGGCCGCCGACACCCTGGTCCTCGTCGTCAAGCCGCAGGACATGGGCGGCCTCGTCGAGGAGATCCGCGACCACGTCTCGCCCGGCAACCTCGTGGTGAGCCTCGCCGCGGGTATCCCCACGGCCTACCTCGAGCATCGGCTCCCTGCGGGGGTCGCGGTCGTCCGCGTCATGCCGAACACGCCTGCCCTGGTCGACCAGGGAATGGCCGCCGTGAGCCCCGGCCGCAGCGCCGACGCGGCACACCTGGAGGAGGCTGCCGACCTGTTGCGCTCGTGCGGTCGCGTCGTACAGGTCGCCGAGAAGCACCAGGACGCCGTCACCGCCATCAGCGGCAGCGGACCCGCCTACATCTTCTACGTCGTCGAGGCGATGATCGAGGCGGGTGTGGTGCTCGGGCTGCCTCGTCCGACCGCCACCGAGCTCGTCGTCCAGACGCTCTTCGGTGCAGCGACGATGATGCGCGAGACCGGCCAGCACCCCACCGTCCTGCGGGAGCAGGTGACCTCGCCCGGCGGCACGACCGCCGCCGCGCTGCGCCAGCTCGACGACCACAAGGTGCGGGCCGCCTTCATCACGGCCATGGAGGCGGCCGCCAACCGCTCGCACGAGCTCGCCTCGGGCAACGACTGAGCGGTCGCCGACCCCTCCCGGGCTCCGACGAGCCAGCCCGCACCGGCCCCAGCCGGGCGAGTTCGAGATGGCGTGCGCCCTCGCGGAACTCCCAGCGGGCTATGGGTGAACACCCAGCAATCCACCTGACCGAACCCGCGCGGATCGTGCGAGAGTGGGGCCATGAGCGACATCACCGTGAGGTCACTGGGCGAGGACGAGTGGGAGCAGTACCGATCGGTGCGGCTCAGCGCCCTCGAGGACTCGCCCGACGCGTTCGTGGCGAGCGCCGAGGAGGAACGCGGTTACGAGGAAGACTTCTGGCGCAACCGGATGCGCCGTTCCCAGCGCCTGCTTGCCGAGCAGGACGGCACGCCGGTGGGCGTGGCGAGCGTCGGCCAGGCCCGCCAGGAAGGTGAGAAGGAGAACGACAAGGTGGCGGAGCTGTTCGGGCTCTGGGTGGCCCCCGCGGCCCGAGGCACAGGCGTCGCGACCGAGCTGGTCCAGGCCGGGGCGGATGCCGCACGGCGTCAGGGCCGCAGTCACCTCGCCTACTGGGTGGGCGTGGACAACGGCCGCGCAGTGGCCTTCGCCAGTGGCTTCGGCTTCCGCCCCACCGACAGCCGCCGACCGATGCGGGTCAAGGGTGACGACGACGCCGAGGACGAGGTCGCCATGGTGCTTCCGCTCGGCGAGGACCGCGGGGTCCCCAGCCTCTGAGCGGAGAGGTATGCCGCGTGGCCGGCCACGCGGCACACCTCACCGTGGCTCTTGTGGACTGCGGCTGGTCAGGGGCGTGCGGCGAGGCGGTCGAGCAGGTCGGTCGGGCCGCTGACGATCAGGGTGTCGTGAGCCGTCACCTTGGTCTCGGGGACGGCATAGGTGAAGTCGCTGCCCGGCGCCTTCACGCCCACGACGGTCACGCCGTACTTGCTGCGGATCGCGCTCTGTTTCAGGGTGAACCCGATCGCCTCCTGAGGCGGCTTCATCTTGACGATCGCGAACCCGTCGTCGAACTCGATGTAGTCCATCAGCTTGCCGTTGAGCAGGTGTGCGACGCGGCGGCCGCTGTCGACCTCGGGGGAGATGACGTGGTGGACGCCGATGCGGTCGAGGATGCGGGCGTGCTCGGGCGAGAGCGCCTTGGCCCAGATCATCGGGATCTCGGCGTCCACGAGGTTCATCGCGCACAGCACCGACGCCTCGACCGAGGACCCGATGCCGACCACCGCGATCTGGAAGCTGCGCGCCTTGAGGTTGGCCACCGACTGGGGCTGGCTCGCGTCGGCCTGGACGATGCGGGTCACCTTGCCGAGGAAGGACTCTGCCAGCTGGGGGTCACGCTCGACCGCCACGACGTGGTGCCCGAGCCGCTGCAGCTCGATCGCCACTGCGCCGCCGAACCGGCCGAGGCCGATGACCAGCACGTCGTCCTCGTAGAGCTTCTTCGCCACTGCGGTCCTCCGCGGCATCGGGGATGGTGAGACCTCCCACGCTAGCGCGTCCCTGCAGGTGGGACCGCGCTGTCCGCGATCGCCCGATCCCCGGTAGCGTCGGGCCATGCCCTCACAGCTGCGGGTGGTCTGGGATCCCGGCTTCACCGCCTACAACTTCGGGCCGGGTCATCCCATGAACCCGGTCCGTCTCGACCTGACGGCCCGGCTCTGCGACGCGTTCGGCGTGTTCGATCCCGACGACGTGGAGGTCTTCTCGCCGGAGGTTCCGGGCGACGACGTCCTGGCCACGGTGCACACCGCCGACTACGTGGCTGCGGTCAAGGCGGCCTCGGCCGACCCGGCGTCGGCCGATCCGGCCTACGGTCTCGGCACCGACGACGACCCGGCCTTTCCCGGCATGCACGACGCGAGTGCACGGGTGGTCGAGGGCACCCGCCAGGTGTGTGCCGACGTCTGGGAGGGGCGCACGCAGCACGGCGTGAACTTCTGTGGCGGGCTGCACCATGCGATGGCCGGCAACGCCGCGGGCTTCTGCATCTACAACGACATCGCCGTGGGCATCCAGTGGCTGCTCGACCACGGTGCCCAGCGCGTCGCGTACGTCGACATCGACGTGCACCACGGTGACGGCGTCGAGCGCATCTTCTGGGACGACCCCAGGGTGCTGACGATCTCGCTGCACGAGTCCGGCCGGGCACTGTTCCCCGGCACCGGCTTCGCGGGCGACATCGGCGGCCCGAAGGCCCAGGGTGAGTCGGTCAACGTCGCGCTGCCGCCCGGCACGGGCGACTCGGCCTGGCTGCGCGCGCTCCACTCCACGGCGCTGCCCCTGGTGCGGGCCTTCAAGCCCGACGTCCTGGTCACCCAGCACGGTTGCGACACCCACGCCCAGGACCCGTTGGCCCACCTGGCCCTGTCGGTGGACGCCCAGCGGGTGGCCGCGGAGTCGCTGCACCGGCTGTCCCACGAGGTCTGCGACGGCCGCTGGGTAGCCCTGGGGGGCGGCGGCTACGAGCTGGTCCAGGTCGTGCCGAGGACGTGGACGCACCTGACCGCCATCGCTGCGCACCGGCCGATCCCGCTGACCGAGCAGGTGCCGCAGGACTGGCTCGACCACGTGCGACAGGCCTTCGGCCGCGAGGGTCCACGCCGGATGGGCGACCTCGACCCTGCCGACGGTCCGATCTGGCACCAGCCCTGGGACATGGGCTACAACCCCCACGACGAGGTGGACCGGGCCGTCATGGCGACCCGCGAGGCGGTCTTCGGGCTGCACGGCCTGGACGTCTGGTTCGACTGACGGCGACCATCCGGGGGAGTGACACCGCTGTGATTCACAGGCCTGCTGCGGCGTGTCGACTGGACAAGTCCAACGAGTTTTCTCAGTTGGCTTCCCCACGAGTCACATCAGCCCCTACAGTTCCTTCTGCACGAGCGTAGAGGTCCGCCGGACGGGAAGCCGGCGATGCGCGCGTGTAGAAGATCGAGGTAATCATGTCCAACGAGCGACAGCTCGCCGAGGTGCGGTTCCTGACCGTTGCCGAGGTGGCCTCGATCATGCGCGTGTCGAAGATGACGGTGTACCGCATGGTGCACGCTGGAGAGCTTCCCGCCATTCGCGTGGGACGGTCCTTCCGGGTTCCGGAGGACGCCGTGCACAAGTACCTGCGCACGTCCTACGTCGACACCGCCTGATTGGTGCTGACCGCACGACGACAGGGTGGGCCGGGACGAGAAGTCCCGGCCCACCCTGTCCGTTGGCGGGTGGGGAGCGGCCGTCAGCGGTTGTCGACCGCGGTGACGTCCACCACCACGTTCGCCCCGGTGTAGAGCTGCGTCACCAGGTAGACCGAGCCGGGCGGGATGACCGCCGACTCGTCGGCAGCCGACGTGGCCACCGACCCGGTGAGCTGGCAGGCACTGTCGAGGAAGTACAGGTCGAGATCGTGACCCGCTGCATCATCAGCGTCGCTGGTGCCCTTGACCGAGACCGAGTGCAGCCCGTCGGAGAACCCGAGCGGGAACTTCGTCACCCAGCCGTCAGCGCCCTGGCTGGCCGGCGGGAACGTGCACGCGGTGTTCATCTCGGTGCCCGTCACGCCGAACACGTTCTGCAGACCGGTCGGGTCACCGGCTGCGGGGTTGGGCGCGACGATCGTGCCCGAGTCGGTGTACGCCGGGTCCGGCGTGACCGAGCCGTTGGCGACGCTCGCCCCGGCCCCGAAGACCTCGATGTCCGCCACCTGGGCCGACGTCGTCGTGTCGCCCTGCACCGAGTCGATGAAGAACCGGACGTAACCGGCCTTCACCGGCTTGGCCAGTGAGAACGTCGCGAAGTTGAGGTCGGGCGCGGTGGGCCGCGGCGCGGCATACGCGAAGCCACCGGTGCGGGCCGTCGTCCAGCTGACGCCGTCGGTCGACGTCTGGACCGTGAAGTCCTTGAGGGCGACGAAGCGCGAGGCGTTGGTGGCCTTGAACGCGCTCACGCGCAGGCTGCTCACCGTGGCAGGGGCCGCCAGCTTCACAGTCACGCGCTGGTTCGGACCTGCGTTGTATGCCGTGGCGCCCGGCTTCGTGGACCACACCGACGCGGCGGTGTCGTCGAAGGCGAACTTCGCGGGGGCTCCGTCGTCCTCACTGGAGACGTTGACGACCTGGGCACCCGCGGCCGTGGAGGCCAGGTTGGGGGCGAGCTTGATCGTCTTGGCCGTGTTGCGTCCGGCGGTCACCGCGAAGGTGTCGATGGTCTGGACGCCGAACCCCGGTGCCTGGATGGTCAGCGGGTAGGTGCCGGCGAGCGCCTTGACGCTGGCACCGCCCGCGGAGCCGGTGCGAACAAGTGGGGTGACCCGGGCCTCGAAGCGACCGAGGATCACCTTGGCGTTGTTGATCGGCTGACCCGTGGTCGCGTTGACGAGCGTCAGCGCCACGGTGCCGTTCCTGGCCGCCACCGGGTGGTCGAACCCGGGGGTCGGGTCGGTGTCGTCGCCGGTGTCGGAGTGGGCACTGGCGCCCGCCCCGCGCTTGGCGAAGACCGACCAGATGAGGTCGGTGTTGTCACCGTGGTACCGGTCGAGGTCCGCGGAGAGGATGCCGTCACGGGCGTCGAGGAAGCTCGGGTCCGGGGCGGTCAGGGGCATGCCGTCGGTGACCAGGCGTGCCGCCACCTCGGCTCCCTGGGTGGCGCCGTAGCGCGCCACCAGCGCCTTGCGCAGGTCCCACAGGGTGGCGGTCCAGATCTCGCCATCGGCGTGCACCTCGGGACCGGTCAGGTCGTAGCCGATGTCGCCGAACGTGGTGGGGTTCTGGTCGTAGTTCCAGTTGCGGATGCCCCGCGTGGGGTTGCCGGTGACGTAGTCGCCGACGATCGGCTGGGTGAGCAGCCCGGCCTTGAACCCGTGGTTGAGGGCGTACCAGTCGGACCAGCCCTCACCCATCGAACCCGCCTGCTGCGAGCCGAGCGCGCTGCCGCCCGCGACGTAGCGGTTCGAGAGGCCGTGGGTGTACTCGTGCTGGATCACGCTCATGTCGAACGAGCCGTCGCGGTAGGGGCCCTCGAACGCGTCGTCGATGGGCTCCCACAGGAACATGCCGCTCCACGGCGGGATCCCGTCGTCGAGGGTCAGCATGTAGGCGTTGTCGCGGCCCGTGTAGGTCGGGCTGCCACCGGAGGCGGCACCAGCCTGGACCAAACCGCGGATCGGGTCACCGCCGTTACCGCCGTTGCTGCCGTTGTCGAGCTGGAAGTTGCCAGCGGTCTCGGTGAACCCGAGGGCGTAGTACTCGTCGTGGATCCGGTTGTGCTGGAAGAACAGGTTGGTCGCCGCGGGGTTGAGGTCCTCGGCGTAGGACGGCGGAACCGTCTGGCCCTTGGTGGCGGCCCACTGGTTCGTGTAGGTGTAGCTGAAGTTCCCGGTCGGGGCGACGGGACGCGGGGCGTTGTCCACGGGTCCGATGAAGTTGGACCAGTTGGCATAGGTGTCGGCGTTGTTGCCGTAGGTCGTGACGCCGGTGCCGAGCAGCCCTGTGGGGTCGACCCAGCCCTTGGGCGACTGCGTCGTCGGCCCGAACGACTGCTGCCGTGGCTGGCCGCCTTTTGCCGCGCCCGGGTAGTTGTCGTAGACCGTGCCCTGCGGGTCGCCCTCGAAGTCGACGACCGAGGTCCGGTAGAGGGTGCGCCCGGTGGTGCCGTCGACGACGACCTCCCACGCTTCCTGCGGGCTCTTGATGAAGTAGACCTTGTAGGCCGCGACGGGACCGGCCTTGGTCCCGAACGTCACCTTCTTGACGTACGACGGTCCGCCGAAGGGTCCGGCCGCATAGGTGGTGTAGCCGGCCTGGCTGCCGCTCGCCTTGGGGGCGTAGGCCACGCCGGGGGCGAGCCCGCCCGCAACCTTGAGCAGGGCAGCTGCCTCGCCGAGCACCCAGCCGCCGGTGAGGTTCGCGCCCGGCGTGGGGTCGCCGGCATACGAGAGCACCCTGCCGTCCTGGGTGACCGCGACGTTCAGGCGCCCGCCGCGCGCAGCGGCGACTCCGTCGGCGGTCTGTACGAAGTCCACGACGTGCGTGCCCGTGGTGGGCAGCGCGTGGTCGCGGACCACGGCGAGCGCGTCGACCTGGGCGGTGCTGAGCCCGAAGGCCGCGGCGTTGGTGCGCAGCCAGCCGCGGGCGACGTCCACGGCCGAGCCGCTGGACGCCGGGGTGAGGTAGCCGTCGGTGCGCACCGAGCGCAGCGTGCCGAATCGCTCGTCCCAGGTGGCGCGGGTGCCGCTGCCGGCCTTGGCGATCATCGCGGACGCGGCGGTGCGTGCCGACGTCGTGGGCACCACGGAGTCCTTCACCACCCGGGTGTCCAGGGTCTTCGTGAGGGCGTCGACGGTGTCCCCGAGGGCGGGGAGGACCGGTGCAGCGGGAAGGGCGGCTGACGCTGTGGACAACGGGAGGGCGGTGGCGGCTGCGGTCAGCAGGCACACCCCGATTCCCAGTGGTCGGACAGCGGGGTGCTTACGGGACATGGTCGACGTCTCCTGCGCTCTGCGGGCCCTCGCTGGCCCGGGTGGCATGACAACGACAGGTCCCTGCAAGGGGTTACTGGCAAGTCACGGCGGGCTGGCGACGTCGTGGTGGCGGGTCCCCGCCACGGGCCCGTCGGGCTGGCCTGCGGGGAAGCGGGTTTGGGTTGCGGGGTCGCGGGCCGCTAGAGTGACGTCCACAGTTCGGCGTGGTGCGTTGGTTCGTTGCCCCGTCCGGCAACACCGACCACGATCAAGAGGACACCATGGGCTCTGTCATCAAGAAGCGCCGCAAGCGCATGGCGAAGAAGAAGCACCGCAAGCTCCTTCGCAAGACGCGCCACCAGCGTCGCAACAAGAAGTGATCGAGGGCCCCCGCTGAGCGGGGGCCTTTTGTCTGTCCAGGTGACAGCGTCTGTCCAGGTGACAGCGTCTGTCCGTGGGACGGCGTCTGTCCGTGTGAGGGGGCCACAGAGTGCGATCGGCGAAAAGTGTGACGAGGCACGCGTCCACGAACGGCGCACGCCCGTCGGCAGCGGCACGGCTCTCGGTAGGGTTGGGACGGGTCGCGAGCCTCGCGCCCATCGGACCCACCGGGAGGGATCGTGGCTGAGGTCGTCCTCGTGACGGGTGTCTCGCGCTACCTCGGCGGGCAGTTCGCCAGGGCCCTGACCCAGGACCCCACGGTCAAGCGCGTCATCGGCGTCGACGTCATCCCGCCGCCGGGGGACATCGGCCGGGCCGAGTTCGTCCGCGCCGACATCCGGAACCCGATGATCGGCAAGATCATCGCGCAGTCCGAGGTCGACACCGTCGTGCACATGAACGTCATCGCCACGCCGACCCACGCCGGTGGCCGGACGTCGCAGAAGGAGATCAACGTCATCGGCACGATGCAGCTCCTCGCTGCGTGCCAGAAGGCGTCGAGCATCAAGCGCCTCGTCGTGAAGTCGTCCGCGGCCATCTACGGTTCCAGCCCGCGCGACCCGGCCATGTTCACCGAGGACATGGGCCCGAAGTCGTTGCCCAGAGCGGGATTCGGCAAGGACTCGGTCGAGGTCGAGGGCTACGTCCGCGGCTTCTCGCGTCGCCGTCCCGACGTGGAGATCTCCATGCTGCGCTTCGCCAACATCATCGGCCGCGGCATCCGAACGTCCCTGACCGACTACTTCGCCCTGCCGGTCGTGCCGGTGCCCTTCGGCTACGACGCCCGCCTGCAGTTCGTGCACGAGAGCGACGCCATCGGCTCGCTGCTGCTCGCCACGACGGGGCCGAGCACGGGCATCACCAACATCGCCGGCGACGGCGTCATCACCGTGAGCCAGGCGGCCGGCATGGCCGGTCGACCGATCATCCCCGTCCCGATGCCCGCGGCCGGGATCTTCGGCAACCTGGTCAAACGGTCCGGACTCGCCGACTTCAGCAGCGACCAGATCCAGTTCCTGGCCTACGGCCGCGGGTTGGACACCCGACGGATGCGTGAGGTGCTGGGGTACGAGCCGGACTACACGACCCGCGCGGCCTTCGCGGACTATGCGCAGGGGGTCGGCTCAGCGATCCCGGGGGCGGGGCTGTTCGGGTCGGCCGTCACCGGCGCCGCGGAGAGTGCCGCCGGCGCGATCAGCCACGTGTGGGCTGCAGGGAGGAATGACTGATGGCCGCGACACCCAAGAACTCGGCGAAACCCACCGCCCGCAAGAGTGCTCTCGCGGCGGGCGCCGCACGCGCGTCGGGCGAGCGCGCCAAGCGTCGCAGCACACCCCTGCTCGCGTCGGCAGACCCGGCAAGCCCCGCAGCGGCACCCGCGACCGCACCCGCGCCTTCACCCGCACCCGCAGCTGTCGCCTCGGCGACCACGCCGACGACGGCCAGCGGCAAACACCGGCCACGGCCGGTGGCCAAGGCGATCCCCACCCGCAAGGCGGTTTCCCGTTCCGGCGGGCGCACCACCCGCCCCGCCAAGCCCGCCAAGCCCACCCGGCCCCCGCGGGAGGTGACCGGAGCCGGCACCGCGAGCACCCGGCATACCGCCGAGGCGAAGGTGCGCACGCTCAAGGCGGTCACCGACGAGACCGTCGTGCCGGTGGACGTTGCGGAACCGGCTGCCTCGCGGAGCATCGCGCCGGGCGTCGAGGAGCTGCTGACCGCGGGCATCGCCGCGGTACGGGTGGCCTCGGAGGTGGCGGGGATCTCGTCCGACGACGTCGAGCGCCACATCGCGTCGCTGCTGTCGTTCGTGCGTCGGCGGGTGACGGGCGACTACACCGTCGACGAGTTCGGCTTCGACGAGGACTTCACGAGGCACTTCTACCTGCCCGTCCTGCGACCCCTCTACCGGTCCTGGTTCCGCGTCGAGGTCCGCGGCATCGAGAACATCCCCGCCGAGGGTGGCGGCCTGGTCGTGGCCAACCACTCCGGCACCATTGCGATGGACTCGCTGATGACCCAGGTCGCGGTCCACGACGAGCACCCGGCGCACCGCCACCTGCGGATGCTGGGCGCCGACCTGGTCTTCCAGACGCCGGTCGTCGGGCAGGTGGCCCGCAAGTCGGGTTCGACGCTGGCCGCGAACCCCGATGCCGAGCGGCTGCTGTCCAGCGGCGAGCTGTGCGGGGTCTGGCCGGAGGGCTTCAAGGGGGTCGGCAAACCGTTCAGCGAGCGCTACAAGCTCCAGCGGTTCGGGCGAGGCGGCTTCGTCTCCGCCGCGCTCAAGACGGGCGCGCCGATCATCCCGTGCTCGATCGTCGGCGCCGAGGAGATCTATCCGATCATCGGCAACATGAAGACCGTGGCCCGACTGCTCGGGGCTCCCTATGCGCCGATCACGCCCACCTGGCCGCTGCTCGGCCCGCTGGGCCTGATCCCGTTGCCCAGCAAGTGGATCATCGAGTTCGGGGCGCCGGTGGAGACCGCTGACCTGGGGCCGAACGCCGCCGACGACCCGATGCTCGTCTTCGACCTCACCGACCAGGTGCGCGAGACGATCCAGCAGACGCTCTACTCCCTGCTCATGCAGCGGCGGTCCGTCTTCTTCTGACGCGGCCTGGCCTCAGGGCTGGATCAGGGGAGCGTGACGGTGGCGCCGGGCAACGTGACCGGGCCGAGGGTGCTGCTCGGGACCGTGGCGCTGGCGCCCCCGGTGCCGAGCGAAGCCGACGGCAGTGGCACCGTGGCAGTGGCCGAGGGCACTCCCGGGACGGAAGCGCTCACGGTCGGCAGGCCCACGCTCGCGCCACCCGTCGACAGGCTGGCACTGCCGCCGCCGACGACCGCTCCGGAGCTGCTCGAGCCGCCGGGCAGCACGCCGCCCCCGGGCGCGGTGACGGCCGTGCTGGGCACGGTGATGCCACCGGACGCGCCGCCGGTGGGTGACCCGGACGGGCCCGAGGTGGTCGCGGCACCGGGCAGCGAGCTCGGGCCGAGCGTCGACGAGAGGTTGTCGCTGCAGGCGCTGCCGCACGCGGCGATCCGCCGCGAGGTGCTCTCCTGCGTGTCACGCAGCAGGGCCTCGAGCTGGCCGAGCGTCAGCTGCGATGCGGCGGGCACCTCCGCCTTGAGGGCGTCGATCTGCGGGAGGGCCCGCTCGGTGAAGTCGTGCATGGCGATCAGGGACTGGGGGTTGCCGGTCGCGGCATACGAGGTGTCGAGAGCCTGCCGCCCCTTGCGCACCGTGTCGATGGCTCCCTCCAGCGCGACGTTGACGTCGGTGGGGTCCTCGCGCTCGAGCTCGGACAGCTCACGGGCGTCGGAGATGTGTCCCTGGGCCTGGGACAGGTAGGTCTGGCCGCGGTCGAAGTCGTTGTCGGCGAGCCGGACGGCCACACCGTCGAGCCAGCTCTTCACGGGGTACAGCGCGTCGCCGGGCACGGCGCTGCGGGAGACCGCGCCGACGATGCCACCGACGAGCAGCGCCGAGGCGGCGGCGCCGGCGACCAGGCGGGGGAGGCCACGGCCCACCAGGACCACGACAGGGGTGTTCCGGGAGGCGGCACGACGGGCGGCCGCGGCCCTGGCGGCGACCGGGCTCGGTGCGGGCATCCGCGCGGCTTCGACCATCAGCCGGTCGCGCAGGGTCGTGACGAAGACGGCGTCCGGCGCCGGGATGGTCGGGACGAGGTCCACGAGATGGCGGCTGGTCTCGACGAGCTCGACGAGGTGGGCGTCGGTGATGCGCTCGCCCTCGAGGGCGCGCTGGAAACGGTCTGCCGAACGGTTCAGCAATGGCATGTCGGCTTCTCCCTCCCCAGCCCTGCGATGTTCCCTGCGATGTTCCCGGTGGTGGTGCTCCCGGTGTCCCCGGTCATGATGTCCCGGTCATGGTGTCGTGCTGAGAACGAGCGGCAACGCCGGAAGTTACGCGTCGCCACGTAGCGAAACTCGCGGGTTTCAGATGTCGACATCGGCGAGCTCCCGGTGCAGGGCGCGCACGGCGCGGAGCTGGAGCTGCTTGACGGCGCCCTCGGACTTGCCCAGGACCTTCGCGGTCTCCGCGAGGGTCAGGCCCTGCAGGAACCGGAGCACGACGCACTCGGCCTGCTCGGGCTTGAGGCCCTTGACGGCGGCGAGGAGGCGCTGGTCGCGCAGTCGGTCGAGCACCTCCTGGTCGGGTGCGTCCACGCGACGGTCGGCGTCGAGCATGTCGGCGGTGGTGACCTCCATGCGGAAGCGCGCCGACTTGGYGTTGTCGGTGATCAGGTTCCGGGCGATGGTGATGAACCAGGCCGCGATGTCGCGGCCCTGCCAGGAGAAGGAGTCCATCCGGCGCAGCGCCCGCAGGAAGGTCTCGGAGGTGATGTCCTCGGCCAGCTGCTTGCCGCCCACCCGCACGTAGACATAGCGGTAGACGACGTCGACGTAGCGTTCGTAGAGCATGCCGAACGCCTCGGCGTCGCCACGCTGGGCGAGCTCGACCAGCGCCGAGATCCGTTCGAAGTCCTGGGGGGCCTCGCCCGGCCCGAAACCGGCGCGCGCCGCCGAACCGCCGCCGGCGCCCCCGTGGCCACCGCCGGAGAGGGTGCCGGCCGTGCCTGTCGTGCCCGCGTCTCCAGCGAGGCTCAGCAGCACCCGCAGCGTGCCGAGGAAGTCCGCGGTGGCTGCTCCCATGCCGTGGTCGCCCGCCGTGGCGTAACCGAGGGCCGGGCGGCTCGTTGCCCAGAGCGGACCGTTGACACCAGCAGGTCGACCGGCCCGGAGGGCAGGACGAGGGACCGCGAGTCGTCTCGCGGCGCTGCGTGGTGCACGAATCCGGATGAGGGCCTCCTGAACCGACAGTTTCCCCGATATCGGCCAGATTGTCAGGAGACCTGCGACACATCCCGTGACATCCCGGTATGCCGCGGTGCCCAGGAGGTCTCGTGGGGCGGGTGGGGCGTCGGGGCGTCGGGGCGCGCCGCTAGCGCGAGCGGCGGCGGGTCGCGGCAGCTGCCAGGGCCCCGGCCAGCGCGGTGGCGGCCACCGCCTGGACGCCGACCTTGGCTGCTCGCCGCCCGGTGCGGTAGTCGCGGACCGTCCAGCCGTTGGCCCTGGCGTGGTCTCGCAGGGCGCCGTCCGGGTTGACCGCGCACGGGTGGCCCACGAGGGACAGCATGGGGATGTCGTTGGCGGAGTCGGAGTAGGCCGCGCACCGGCTCAGGTCGAAACCACGTTCGGCAGCCAGCGCCTCGATCGCCGTCGCCTTGGCGACCCCGTGCAGGGGTTCGCCCGATAGGCGACCGGTGTAGATGCCGTCGACCGACTCGGCGACCGTACCCAGTGCCCCGGTCAGACCCAGGCGGTCGGCGATCACCTGGGCCACCTCCACCGGCGTCGCCGTGACCAGCCAGACCTCCTGGCCGTCGTCGAGGTGCATGCGGGTCAGCGCCTGGGTGCCCGGCCAGATCTTGTCGTGCATCGCCTCGTCGAAGATCTCCTCACCGATGGCGCCGATCTCGGCGACCGAGTGGCCGGCAATGAAACCCAGCGCCTGCTCCCGGATCTGCTCGACGTGCTGCAGGTTCTCCCCGAGGGCGGCGAAGCGGAGCTGTTTCCAGGCCATGGCGCTCACGTCGCGCACGGTGAAGAAGTCCCGGCGCCACAGGCCGAGTGCCAGGTGCCAGATGCTCGCTCCCCGCATCACCGTGTTGTCGACGTCGAAGAACGCGGCGGCGGTCGGGTCTCGCGGGATGGTGAGCGCCTGGTCCAGCTCGCGGGCCCGCTCGGTCATGCCGGCCAGCCTAGGGTGGCGGCGAGGAGACTGTGCATTGCCCCAGACGTCTGGGGCAGTGCACAGCGCGTCGCCTGCTTCCGTCATGCCTCCCCTCGTGCGGTGCCGGGGAAGGCGACCACCCGGCATACGCTGACGGTGTGTCCCTCGACTCCACCGAAGACTCCCCGGCCGCCCCCCGCATCACCCTGGTCAGCAAGCCCGGGTGCCATCTGTGCGAGGAGGCGCGGGCCGTCATCGAGCGGGTTGCCGCCGAGCTCGGCGTGGGCTGGGCGGAGTTGTCGATCGAGGACGACCCCGCGCTGAAGGAGCAGTACTGGGAGCAGATCCCGGTCACCTTCGTGGACGGGCGCCAGCACGACTACTGGCGGGTCGACGAGACCCGGCTGAGGAGCGCGCTCACGAGCACGTAGTGACGTGGCTCACGTGCTTGGTGAGACGGTCGCTTGTGACTTTGTGCATCCGTTCACAAAAGCGTAATCTGGCGAGGCTCCCATCCGCTCCAGCCAGGCGCGGACTGCCCGTGATGAGAAGGAGCCGGAAGAGACTGTGTCTGCCGACCCGAGCGCCCGTCGGGGTATTCCCGACGCCACGGTCGCACGGCTACCCGAGTACCTCCGCGCCCTGACCGGCTTCGCGGAGCGCGGGATCACGTCGGTGTCCTCCGAGGAGCTGGCCTCCGCTGCCGGAGTCCGCAGTGCCAAGCTCCGCAAGGACCTGTCCCACCTCGGGTCCTACGGCGTGCGCGGGGTCGGCTACGAGGTCGACCACCTCGCCTACCAGATCTCCCGCGAGCTCGGCCTCACCCAGGACTGGCCCGTCGCCATCATCGGCATGGGAAACCTCGGACACGCGCTCGCGGCCTACAGCGGCTTCGCCACGCGCGGGTTCCGCGTCGTCGCGCTGCTCGACCAGGACGACGCCCTGCTGGGGCAGGAGATCGCCGGGATCACCGTGCAGCCCATGGACGCCCTCGGGTCGCTGGTGGCCGACCAGGGCCTGGCCATCGGTGTCATCGCGACGCCCGCCGCCTCGGCGCAGGACGTCGCCGACCAGCTCGTGGCCGTCGGGGTGCGCTCGATCCTCAACTTCGCCCCGTGCGTGCTCGTCGTGCCCGAGGACGTCGACGTCCGCAAGGTCGACCTCTCGACCGAGCTGCAGATCCTCGCCTTCCACGAGCAGCGCAGGGCGCTCGCGGCCGAGGGCGCGCTCGACCACGTCGCCGACGGCGCGCTCGACCACGTCGCGCAGGCGGTCGGCCGATGAGCCTGGTCATCCTGGGCCTGTCCCACCACACCGCGCCGCTGCCCCTGCTCGAGGCCATGTCGCTCGACGCCGACCGACGCCGTGCGCTCGCCGCCAGCCTCACCGGCCGCGAGAACCTCACCGAGGCGATCGTCGTGTCCACGTGCAACCGCACCGAGGTCTATGCCGAGTCGATGACCTTCCACGGCGCGGTCACCGACATCTCGGACGCGCTGACCGAGGTCACCGGCGTGGGTCGCGACGAGCTGCACGAGCACCTCTACGTGCACTACGAGGACCGGGCGATCGCGCACGCGTTCACGGTGGCCTGCGGTCTGGACTCGATGGCGGTGGGTGAGGCCCAGATCCTGGGTCAGATGCGCACCGCCCTGCGCGAGTCGCAGAAGGCCGGACATGCCGGCCCCGCGCTCAACACCCTTTTCCAGCAGGCGCTCCGGGTCGGCAAGCGCGCCCACACCGAGACCGGGATCGACGCCGTGAGCGTCTCCCTCGTCGAGGCGGGACTGGCCCGCGCCGAACGTGAGCTGGGATCCCTGGCCGGGCTGAAGGTCCTCGTCGTGGGTGCCGGCGGCATGAGCTCGCTGGCCGCCACGACCGTCTCGCGCCGCGGCGCCGCAGGACTCACCATCGTCAACCGGACGCTGGCCAAGGCGATCCGCCTGGCGGAGCGCACCGGCGGCTCCGCCCGACCGCTCGACGACCTCTCTGCCGCCCTCGCCGGCGCCGACGTCGTCATCTCGTGCACCGGGTCGACCGGCGTGGTCGTCGACCTCGCGACGGCAGGGGACGCCCAGGTGGCCCGCGCCGGACGCCCGCAGGCCTACATCGACCTCGCCCTTCCCCATGACGTCGCCCCCGAGGTCGCCTCGCTGAGCGGGGTGACCCTCGCGGGTCTGGGTGCGCTGGGCGAGGAGCTCTCCGGCGGCCAGACCCCGCCGCAGGTGCGTGAGGTGGCGGACCTCGTCATCGGTGAGGTCGCGGCATACCTCACCTCGCGGGCGGCGGAGACGGTCGCGCCGACCGTGGCCGCGCTGCGGTCGCACGCCGCCGACGTCGTCGCGGGCGAGCTGAACCGGCTCGACCAGCGGCTCCCCGACCTCGACGACGTCACCCGTGCCGAGGTCCAGCTCGCTGTCCACCGGATCGTCGAGAAGCTGCTGCACACGCCCACCGTCCGCATGAAGGAACGCGCCGTGGGCGGTGAGGGCGCCGACTACGCGCAGGCCCTGCGCGACCTGTTCGACCTGCGCCCCGGCGAAGCCGTCACCGCGTCGGTGCCCCCGCCCGAGCGTGGAGGTATGCCGTGAGCGCACCTGCCGCCGCACCCCTCGCCCTGCGTCTCGGCACCCGCCGCAGCCCCCTGGCCACCACCCAGTCCACCTGGGTGGCCGACCAGCTGCGCGCCCGAGGCCATGCCGTCGAGCTGGTCGAGATCGTCACCGAGGGAGACACCTCGACCGCCTCGCTCGCCTCGATGGGAGGGACCGGGGTGTTCGCCGCCGCGCTGCGGCGGGCCCTGCTCGCGGGCGAGGTCGACCTCGCCGTGCACTCGCTCAAGGACCTGCCGACCACGCCCGAGCCCGGCCTGGTCGTGGCGGCCCTCCCGGTCCGTGAGGACCCGCGCGACGTGCTCGTCTCCTCCGGTGGTCGCACCCTGGGTGAGCTCGGCGAGGGTGCGGTCGTCGGCACCGGTTCGCCGCGCCGCGTCGCCCAGCTCGCGGCCCTCGGACTCGGGCTGTCGTTCAAGGACATCCGCGGCAACGTCGACACCCGCATCGGTCTGGTCAGGGACGGCGCCCTCGACGGTGTCGTGCTGGCGCGCGCGGGGCTGGCCCGGCTCGGGCGGCTGGCGGACGTCGCGGAGGCCATCGACCCCCTCCAGATGCTGCCGGCCCCCGGCCAGGGCGCACTGGCCGTGGAGTGCCGGGCCGACGACGAAACCACCCGCGACGCGGTCGCGGTCCTCGACGACCCCGACACCCGCGCGTGCGTGACCGCTGAGCGTGCTGTGCTCGCGGCGCTCGAGGCAGGCTGCTCGGCACCTGTCGGAGCACTCGCCGAGATCGTCGAGGGTGAGGACGGGCTCGAGCTGTCCCTGCGGGCCTTCGTGGGTGCCGTCGACGGGTCGTTCGACCTGCGCCGGTCCCTCGTGGGCGGCGTGGACGACGGTGAGGCCCTCGGCCGACGGCTCGCCGCCGTGCTGCTCGAGGACGGCGCCGACCTCCTGCAGGGACCCGCGGACCGCCCCCCTGCCCGACCGACGCCGTCCGGCGACGGTCCAGCGAGCCGCCTTCCCGAGGCGCCGCCGCCAGACCCACCCGGGGCGACCGGACCCGATCCGCTCGCCGGCCCCGAGAGCAGCACCGACCGCATACCCGAACACGACAGCACGGAGCGTGCACTGTGAGCCCCACGCGCTCGACCCAGCCCACCACCCACCAGACCCCTCGTCAGAGCCGGGTCCCGGGACGCGTCGCCTTCGTCGGCGCCGGCCCCGGCGACTCCGGACTCATGACGGTGCGGTCCCTGGAGTTCCTCGCCGCAGCCGACGTGGTCGTCATCGACCAGGTGGCTCGTGAGGACGTCGTTGCCCGCTACTGCCGCGCGGACGTCGAGATCATCGACGCCGGCCACGGCGAGCACGGGCAGCCACTAACCCACGCCATGAGGGCCAAGCTCGTCGTCAAGGCCGCCAAGTCCGCCAGCGGCGGCCTGGTCGTCCGGCTCATGGACGGCGACCCGGGCACCTTCAACGGCCTCGCCGAGGAAGCCCTCGCGTGCCAGAAGGCCGGCATCGGCTTCGACATCGTCCCCGGCGTGAGCGCGGTCTCGGCCGTCCCTGCCTACGCGGGCATCCCGCTGACCTCGAGCAGCTCGCCGGCCGTGCACGTGATCTCCGCCAACGACCGGCACGTCGACTGGTCGACCTCGGTGGCCGACTCCGTCACCGTGGTCCTGCTCGGCCAGCCTGACGACCTCGGCGTCGCACTCGCCAAGCTGCTGGCCGCGGGTCGGTCGGCCAACAGCCCGGTGGCCCTCACCGAGCGTGGCACGACGATCCGGCAGGCCACCCGCGTCACCACCCTGGGTGAGGTCGCCAAGGTCATGAAGACCCTGGAGTTCCCCGCCCTGGCCGTGGTGGGCACGACGGTGGCGATGCGCGAGAACCTGTCCTGGTTCGAGACCAAGCCGCTGTTCGGCTGGAACGTCCTGGTGCCCCGCACCAAGGAGCAGTCCGGCTCGACCATTGCCCGGCTGGAGTCCTTCGGCGCGACCGCCGAGGTCGTCCCGACGATCTCGGTCGAGCCGCCGCGCACCCCCCAGCAGATGGAGCGTGCGGTCAAGGGCCTGGTCACCGGTCGTTACGAGTGGATCGGGTTCACCTCGGTCAACGCCGTGAAGGCCGTGCGGGAGAAGTTCGAGGAGTTCGGGCTCGACGCCCGTGCCTTCGCCGGACTCAAGATCGCTGCCGTCGGTGGCGTGACCGCCGCCGCGCTGCGTGAGTGGGGCATCGTGCCTGACCTCGTGCCGTCCGGTGAGATGTCCGCCAACGGGTTGCTCGAGGAGTGGCCGCCGTTCGACGAGGTGCTCGACCCCATCAACCGGGTCTTCCTCCCGCGCGCCGACATCGCCACCGACACCCTCGTCGCCGGCCTGCAGGAGATGGGCTGGGAGGTGGACGACGTCACGGCATACCGCACGGTGCGCGCCGCTCCGCCGGCCGCCCACATCCGTGAGGCCATCAAGGGTGGACAGTTCGACGCTGCCGTCTTCACGTCGTCCTCGACGGTGCGCAACCTCGTCGGCATCGCCGGCAAGCCGCACCCGTCCACGGTGATCGCCTGCATCGGCCCGGCGACGGCCAAGACGGCCGAGGAGCACGGCCTGCGGGTCGACGTCCTCGCGCCCGAGGCGTCGTCCGACTCGCTGGTCGACGCGCTCGCGGACTACGGCCTGGGGCTGGCAGCTGCCGCGGCGGAGGCGGGCGAGCCCGTCGTGCGTCCCAGCGCGAAGAAGTCGGCGTCACGCCGCCGGGCGAAGTAGTCGTCCCGCATGGTTGACCACGCGCACTCGACGGGGCCGGTGATCCGGCCCCGTCGGCTGCGGCAGTCGCCGGCCATGCGGCGGCTCGTGGCCGAGACGAGGCTGGACCCGGCCGAGCTCGTGCTGCCTGTCTTCGTGCGCGAAGGCATCGACGCACCCCAGCCGATCTCGGCGATGCCCGGCGTCGTCCAGCACACGCTGGAGTCGCTGGTCGTCGCTGCCCGCGAGGCGGCGGACGCGGGGCTCGGCGGGCTCATGCTGTTCGGCGTGCCGACGTCCAAGGACGCTGTGGGTTCGGGCGCCGACGACCCGGACGGCATCCTCAACCTGGCGCTTCGAGCCGTCGCCGACGCGGTGGGCGACCGGCTCGTCGTGATGGCCGACCTGTGCCTCGACGAGTTCACCGACCACGGCCACTGCGGCGTCCTCGACGCCAGCGGCAGGGTCGACAACGACGCCACGCTCGAGCGGTATGCCGCGATGGGCCTCGCGCAGGCCCGCGCCGGCGCCCACGTGCTCGGGCTCTCGGGGATGATGGACGGCCAGGTCGCCCACGTCCGGGCGGCCCTCGATGCGGAGGGCTTCACCGACACCGTCCTCCTCGCGTACGCCGTGAAGTACACCTCGGGTTTGTACGGCCCGTTCCGCGAGGCCGTCCAGTCCTCGCTCGTCGGCGACCGGGCGACCTACCAGCAGGACCCGGCCAACGCGACCGAGGCGCTGCGCGAGCTCGAGCTCGACATCGCCGAGGGCGCCGACATCGTGATGGTGAAGCCGGCCGGGCCCCACCTCGACATCGTGGCGGCTGCCGCGGCGGTGTCGACGGTGCCGGTGGCGGCCTACCAGATCTCGGGGGAGTACTCGATGGTCGAGGCGGCCGCGGCCCATGGCTGGATCGACCGCGATCGGGCGATGATGGAGTCGCTACTCAACATCCGCCGCGCCGGGGCCCGGATCATCCTGACCTACTTCGCGATCGACGCGGCCCGCCTCCTGCGCCCCTGACCCAGCCACGCGGCATACCCGGCACGTGCGCGCGGGACTGCCTCCACTCGGCATACCCGTCAAGCCCCTCCCCGCACTTCTGGCCACTGGTGCGGCACGCCCAGCCGGATTCGACGCCGACGTGCGGCATGGGTGGCCAGAAGTGGGATCAGACATGACGAACGGGCCGGTTCCCCCGAACCGGCCCGTTCGTCAGTCTGTGTGAGCCCTGTGCCGGGCTCGGTGTCGCTGGGTGCTGGGTCAGGCGGCCTTGGTCAGCTGGATGTCCAGGTTGAGCTTGACCTTCTCGGAGACGAGCACGCCGCCACCCTCGAGGGCGACGTTCCAGCCCAGGCCCCAGTCCTTGCGGTTGATCTCGGTGGAGGCCTCGAAGCCGGCCTTCTCGTTGCCCCACGGGTCGGTGGCCAGACCGGTGAAGTCCAGGTCGAAGGTGACCGGCTTGGTCACGCCCTTGATCGTCAGGTCGCCGGTGAGCGAGTCCGGGGTGACCTCGGTCGAGGTGAAGCTCATGGTCGGGTTGGTCTCGGCGTCGAAGAAGTCGCCGGACTTGAGGTGGGCGTCGCGGTCGGCGGAGCCGGTGTCGACGGAGGCGATCTGGGCCACGGCGGTCACCTGGGAGTCGGTGATGTCGTCGCCGACCTTGACGGTGCCCTCGAAGTCCTTGAACTGGCCGCGGACCTTCGTGACCATGAGGTGACGGGCGACGAAGCCGATCTCGCTGTGCGAGGCGTCGACGGTCCAGGTGCCGGTGGGGAGGTCGTTGATGGTTGCCATGGGGGTCTCCTGTGGTGGTGGGTGCGACCGGGCAGTTCCCGAACGCTTCATCTCTTCGAACATAGCAGACCTCATTTATATTTCAACTATCTTGCGAGATGACATACTTCACGCTCATGAGCACTCCCACCGGTGAGCCGCAGTGGCTCAGCGACGACGAACAGCGGGCTTGGCGTGCCTATTTGCGGGGGAGTCGCCTGATCGAGGAGGCCCTCGACCGTGACCTGCAGTCGCACGGCGTCCAGCTGACCGAGTACGAGATCATCTCGATGCTGTCCGAGAGCCCCGGCCGCCGACTGCGCATGTCGAGCCTGGCCGACCTCGTCGTGCAGTCGCGGTCCCGCCTGACCCACACGGCCTCCCGCCTCGAGAAGCGCGGCTGGGTGGTGCGCGAGTCCTGCCTCGACGACAGGCGAGGTGTGGAGCTGGTGCTCACGGACACCGGGTGGCAGGCCGTGCAGGACATGGCCCGGGTGCACGTCGCCAGTGTCCGGCGCTCGGTCATCGACCCCGTCCCGGCGCCGCTGTTCAAGGCCCTGGGAGAGGCGATGGACGCGATCCGGGCGGCCCTGGCGCCGGGCGGCGCTGAGGGTGAGCACCCCGCGGTGGCCCGCGAAGCCGTGGCCCACGAGGCCCAGACCCAGGTGGACGCCCGGCGCGTCGGCACCGCCTGACCCCAGGGGCGCAGGCACTCAGGTCCGGCTGGGACACTGGCCCCATGACGGCATACCCCTTCGACGCACCGGCCTCGCAGGCGCTCCTCGAGCGAGCCCTGGCCGTGACGCCCGGTGGCGTGAACTCGCCGGTCCGCGCCTTCCGGGCCGTGGGTGGGACGCCGCGGTTCATGGTGTCCGGCCAGGGGCCCTACCTCACCGACGCCGACGGTCGTGAGTACGTCGACCTGGTCTGCTCGTGGGGGCCGATGATCCTCGGCCACGGCCACCCGGAGGTCCAGCGGGCGGTCAGCGAGGCCGCGGCCAAGGGCTTCTCCTTCGGCACCCCGTCGGAGAACGAGGTCGCCCTCGGCGAGGAGATCGTCCGCCGGGTGGCTCCCGTCGAACAGGTGCGCCTGGTCTCCAGCGGCACCGAGGCGACGATGAGCGCCATCCGGCTGGCGCGCGGCTACACGGGTCGTTCCCTCGTCGTGAAGTTCGCCGGCTGCTACCACGGTCACGTCGACTCCCTCCTGGCTCAGGCCGGCTCGGGCGTCGCGACCTTCGCGCTGCCCGACTCGGCCGGCGTGCCCAAGGAGATGGCCGCCGAGACGATCGTGCTGCCGTTCAACGACCTCGACGCCGTGGAGGCCGCCTTCGCCGAGCGTGGCACCGAGATCGCAGCCCTGATCACCGAGGCGTCCCCCGGCAACATGGGCGTCGTCCCACCCGCCCCGGGCTTCACCGAGGGGCTGCGTCGCATCACTGCCGCCCACGGCGCGCTCCTCATCTCCGACGAGGTGATGACGGGCTTCCGGTGCAGCGAGGCCGGGTGGTTCGGCCTCGAGGCGGGGGAGCAGGGGTATGCCGGCGGCGCACCCGACCTGTTCACCTTCGGCAAGGTCATGGGTGGCGGCTTCCCGGCCGCCGCCTTCGGCGGACGGGCCGACGTGATGGCGCTGCTCGCGCCGGTCGGGCCGGTCTACCAGGCGGGCACCCTCTCCGGAAACCCGGTCGCGACCGCCGCCGGGCTGGCCACCCTCCGGCAGTGCACACCCGCCCTGTACGCCCGGCTCGACGAGGTGGCCGACTCGCTCACGGCAGGCCTCCATGAGCACCTCGGGGCAGCGGGCGTCCCGCACGTCGTCCAGCGAGCAGGGAGCATGTTCAGTCTCTTCTTCCGTGACGGCCAGGTGACCGACTACGACGAGGCCAGGGCCCAGCACGTCCCGGCGTTCGCGGCGTTCTTCCACTCGATGCTGAGCCAGGGGGTCTACCTGCCCCCGAGCGCGTTCGAGTCCTGGTTCGTCAGCGGAGCCCACGACGAGGCGGCCGTCGACCGGGTGCTGGCGGCGATCCCGGCAGCGGCGTCGGCCGCTGCCGAGGCGTTTGCGACAATCGACTCGTGATCACCTCAACCGACCGCACCGTGGTGCACCTCATGCGCCACGGGGAGGTGCACAACCCCGACGGCGTCCTCTACGGACGGCTCGACGGTTACCACCTCTCCGACCTCGGTCACGAGATGGCGCGCACCGTCGCCGACCACCTCGCCGACCACGACGTCACCCACGTCGTCGCGTCCTCCCTGCTGCGCGCGCAGGAGACGGCCACACCGGTCGCCGAGGCACACGGCATACCGATCACCACGGACGACCGCGTGATCGAGGCGGCCAACTCCTTCGAGGGCGAGCGGGTCGGCGAGATGAAGCCGCTGGACTTCGTCCGCCCCGCTCACTGGTCCAAGCTGGTCAACCCGCTGCGTCCGTCGTGGGGTGAGGCCTACGCCGAGATCGCCGAGCGGATGTCCGCCGCGATCGCCGACGCCAGGAACGCCGCGCGCGGCCACGAGGCCGTCATCGTGTCCCACCAGCTGCCGATCTGGACCGCTCGCAACGCGCTGATGGGCAAGCGGTTGTGGCACGACCCGCGCAAACGCGAGTGCCGCCTCGCCTCCCTCAACACCCTCACGTACGTCGGCGACGAGCTCGAGTCGATCACCTACTCCGAGCCGGCCGCCTCGCTCCTCGCCCAGTCCCACGGCGGCACCGGATGACCCGCGAGCGTATGCCGCGTGCGGCCGTGCTGCTCGCGGCGCCCCTGCTCGTCGTGGGGCTGTCCGCGTGCAGCGACGACCCCAACTCCATTGCGGGGCAGGCGAAGTCGGGCAACCAGCAGGGCTATGTCTCCCAGGACGGCGCTTTCGAGACGATCCCTGCGGCCAAGCGCCAGAAGCCGGTCGTCCTGACCGGCACGACCCTCGACAACCAGCAGTGGTCGTCGCAGGACGTGGTGGGCAAGGTCGCCGTGCTCAACGTCTGGGCCTCGTGGTGCCCGCCCTGCCAGAGCGAGGCCCCCGAGCTGAGGAAGGCTGCCGAGCAGATCGCCGCGGCCGACAAGCCGGTTGCGTTCATGGGCATCAACTACCGCGACAACGCCGACTCGGGTCGGGCGACGGCGAAACGGTGGGGCATCCCGTTCCCGTCCCTCGACGACCCGGCCGGGCTGACCATCCTCGCGCTGCAGGGCAAGGTCACCGCACCGCCCACCACGCTCGTGCTCGACCGCACCGGACGCATCGCCGCCCGCGTCAGCGGCGAAGTGAAGGCGTCGACCCTCACCGGGCTGGTCGACGACGTCCTGGCCGAGCAGTAGACCCCTCTGACTGTGACTGGTGACTGACTTCCGATGAGTGCTGACGCGGCGAACGCAGTGACCTCCGGCGCCCTGCCGGTGGCGATGGCGGTCGCCCTCCTCGCCGGTCTGGTGTCGTTCGCGTCGCCCTGCGTGCTGCCCCTCGTCCCGGGCTTCCTCGGCTACGTCACGGGACTGTCCGACGAGTCGCTGGCGGAGCGCAAGCGGCACCGGATGGTGCTCGGTGCCCTGCTGTTCGTCCTCGGGTTCACGGTGGTGTTCCTGGTGACCACCGTGGTGATCGCCGGGATCGGCGCCAGCCTGATCCGGCACCGCGAGGTGCTGATGCGGGTCGGTGGGGTGATCGTCATCCTCATGGCCCTGGTGTTCATCGGTGCGGGTTCCCAGCGCGAGCTCAAGCTGCACCGCCGTCCAGCGTCCGGGCTCGCCGGGGCGCCACTGCTCGGGGCCGTCTTCGGCCTGGGCTGGGCGCCCTGCACCGGTCCCACCCTGGGCGCCGTGATGGTGCTCGCCGCCGCGACGGACAACCAGTCGGCGGTGACCCGGGGGATCGTCCTGGCGCTGGTCTACTCGCTGGGCCTCGGCCTCCCCTTCCTGCTCATCGCCGCGGGCTACGAACGCTTCGGCCGGGTCTCCGCGTTCCTGCGCAAGCGGCAGCGCGGCATACAGCTCTTTGGTGGTGCACTGTTGTTCGTCGTCGGGATCCTGCTCGTGACCGGGCTCTGGGAGTCGATCACCCGCCACGTGCAGACCACGCTGGTCGCCGGGTTCCGGACGGTGATCTGAGGTGACCGACTCCATCACCCAGCCACGACTGGGCCTGGTCGGCTGGCTGCGCTGGATGTGGCGGCAGATCACGAGCATGCGCACGGCGCTGTTCCTGCTGCTCCTGCTCGCGATCGCGGCGCTCCCCGGCTCCATCTGGCCGCAACGCAGCATCGACGCCGCCCGGACGGCGCAGTACATCGCGGACCACCCCGACGCGGGGCGCTGGCTGGACAAGCTCGGCTTCTTCGAGGTCTACGCGTCCCCGTGGTTCGCCGCGATCTACCTGCTGCTGTTCATCTCGCTCGTCGGGTGTGTCCTGCCTCGGAGCAAGGTGCACTGGAAGGCCATGAGGTCCTCACCGCCCAAGGCGCCGGCCCGGCCCGCCCGTCTGCCCGCCAGTGGCACGGTCGAGGTGGCCGGCACGCCCGACGCGGTCATCGACGCGGCACGGGACGTGTTGCGGGGCAAGCGGTTCCGCACCGTCAACCACGACGAGACCTCGGTCAGCGCCGAGAAGGGCTACCTCAAGGAGACGGGCAACCTCGTCTTCCACCTGGCGCTGATCTTCGTGATCATCGGCGTCGCGATCGGGCACCTGTTCGGCTGGAAGGGGGACGTGATCGTCCCGGTCGGGGAGTCGTTCGCCAACACGCTCGGGAACTACGACACCTTCAGTCCCGGCCCCCTGGTCGACCCGACCAGCCTGTCGCCGTTCCAGCTCACGGTCGACCAGCTGGACGCGACCTTCGAGGAGACCGTCACCGGTCGCGGGCAGTTCGGCCAGCCGCGCGACTTCACGGCGCACGTCACGACCAAGGCGACTCCCGGTGCCCCGGCGGAGAAGTCGACGATCAAGGTCAACCACCCGCTGGAGATGAACGGCGCCGGGGTCTTCCTGCTGGGCAACGGCTACGCCCCCGTCGTGACGGTGAGGGATGCCAAGGGCACCAGCATCTACCACGGCGCGACGCCGTTCCTGGCGAGGGACAACAACTACACGTCCGTCGGGGTCATCAAGGTCACGGGGGCCCAGCCCAACCAGCTCGGCTTCTCCGGCCTCTTCCTGCCCACGGCCGTCATCGACAAGGAGAGCGGCCCGATCTCGGTCTTCCCCGATGCGAAGAAGCCGGCGCTGGCCCTGACCGCCTACGAGGGTGACCTGCTCCCCGGTGGGCGCCCGCAGTCGGTCTACGTCCTCGACATCGCCGAGCTCACCCAGCTGAGGAACGACAAGGGTGACCCGCTGCGGATCTGGCTCGAGCCGGGTCAGACCTACCAGCTGCCCGGCGGCCGCGGCAGCATCAGCTTCGACGGCGTCGAGCGGTTCGCGGGACTCTCGATCCGTCACGACCCAGGCAAGTTCGTCACCTTGGCAGCCGCCCTGCTCGCCCTGGCCGGCCTGATCGCCTCGCTGGTGATCCGGCGGCGACGGGTGTTCGTGCGGGTTTCCCCCGCCACGGTGCCGGGTCGTACCGTGGTAGCCGTCGGCGGCCTCGCCAAGGGCGACGACGAGGGACTCCAGGACGTGGTGGACCGGCTCGTCGCGACCCTGGGCACCAGATTCGACACCGACGCCGACGCCGATGCCGACGCAGAGCGCACCAGGGGCACCGACCCGGAACCCGACGTGAACACCGACGCGGCGCCTGAACCCGAGCTGGACAGCAGATTGGACGCACGAGGATGACCAACGAGAGCCTGGCCGGTTACGCCAACCTGAGCCTCTACTCGGCGATGGCGGTCTTCACCATCGCGATGGTGTGCCACGCCATCTACCTGGCAGCCCTGCTCCCCGCCCGAGACCGTGGCCGTGACGACAGCCCGGCCCTGGTCGGCGACCGCGACAGCGAGCTGGTGGCGGCCGGCGCCGGTAGCGGCGGCGGTGCCGGGGCTCCGGTCGCGCCCACGCGGCATACCGAGGACGAGCTGTCGCGGCGGGCGCTCACCGCGGCAGGCATTGCCTCGAGCACGACGTGGCTGGGCGGCTTCCTGCTCGTCCTCTCGGTGCTGCTGCGCGGCCTCGCGGTGCACCGCTGGCCGTTGGGCAACATGTTCGAGTTCGCCGTGATGGGCTCGATGTTCACCGTGCTGGCGTACTCGATCTGGTCCACGCGGCGTGACCTGCGCTGGCTCGGGCTGTTCATCACCGGTCCGGTGCTCCTCATCCTCGGGATGGCCGTAGCGGTCTGGTACACCGAGGCAGCCGAGCTGATGCCGTCCCTGCGCAGCTACTGGCTGGTCATCCACGTCACCGTGGCCACCCTCGCCACCGCGGTCTTCACCATCGGGGCCGCGCTGAGCGTCGTCTACCTGCTCAAGGACGCCTTCGAGCGGTCGGGCCGGGCCAGTGTGCTGGACCGGTTCCCGGAGACCGCGTCCATCGAGCGGACGGCCTACAGCCTGCACATCGTGGCGTTCCCGCTGTGGACCTTCACCCTCATCGCCGGCGCCATCTGGGCCCGCCAGGCGTGGGCGTCGTACTGGAACTGGGATCCCAAGGAGGTCTGGACCTTCGTGATCTTCGTCGTCTACGCGGCCTACCTCCACTCGCGGGCGACCAGCGGCATCACCCGCCAGACGGCGTCCTACATCGCCCTGGCCGGCTACGCCTGCATCATCGTCAACTTCGCCGTCGTGAACGTCTTCTTCGTCGGCCAGCACTCCTACTCAGGCCTGTAAGGATTCATCACCACATGCTTCGCTACTCCGTCCTTCGCCTGCTCATCTTCTTCGGCGTGCTGTCGCTGCTGTGGCTGCTCGGGCTGCGTGACCAGGACCAGCAGTGGATGCTGCTCGTCCTCAGCGCGCTGATCTCGATGGTGCTGTCCTTCTTCGTGCTCGCCCGGTTCCGCGAGGAGGGCACCACGGCGATCGCCGAGCGCCTGCAGCGTCGCGTCGAGGCCAAGCAGGCGGGCAAACCTGCCGTGCACGGTGCCGATGAAGAGGCCGAGGACGCCGAGGACGAACGCGGACCTGCCGAGTACCGCTGACCCGACTGGCTAGTGGCTGACGGCGATCCCGACAGCCAGCAGCACGGCATACCCGATCTCGAAGAGGCCGGTCGCGGCGAGCACCGGCACGAGGTCGCGCCCGGTGGCACCGGACAGCAGGGACTTGAGCGGCTTGCCGACGATGCCGAAGGCGAGGAGCCCCAGCAGCGCCCACGGGTAGTCGCGCCCGACGGCCAGCAGTGCCACCGCGGCGACCACCAGCAGCAGGACGTAGAAGGCGCGGGTGCCGCGGTCACCCAGCCGGACGGCCAGGGTCAGCTTGCCGCTCTCGCGGTCGGTGGGGATGTCGCGCAGGTTGTTGGCGACCAGGATGGCCGTGGCGATCGCGCCCACCCCGACGGCGCACGCCAGACCCGTCCAGGTGAGCCGGTGGGCCTGCGTGTAGAGCGTGCCGAGGGTGGCCATCAGGCCGAAGAAGAGGAAGACGTAGAGCTCGCCGAGGCCGCGGTAGCCGTACGGGTTGTCGCCGCCGGTGTACTTCCAGGCGGCGACGACGGCCAGCGCCCCGAGCGGGATCATGATCCACGCCTCCGTGATGGCCACCAGCGCGAGCCCGACCAGGGCGGCGGCGCCGAAGAACGAGAACGCCATGAGCTTGACGTTGCTCGGGTCCGCGAGGTGCTGGCCGACGAGCCGGACCGGGCCGACCCGCTCGCCGTCGGTGCCGCGGATGCCGTCGGAGTAGTCGTTCGCGTAGTTGACCCCGACCTGCAGGCCGAGCGACACGAGGACCGCGAGCAGGGCCAGGCCGAAGCTGGCCTTGTCGAGCGGGATGGCTGCGGCAGTGCCGGCGACGACGGGGGCGATGGCGGCGGGGAGGGTACGCGGGCGCGCGCCGGCGATCCACTGGTTCAGGGTGGCCATTCGGGTGGTGTTCTCACTCGCGGTGGGTGCGGGCAGGGTGGGTGGGTGCCGGCAGCGTCGGTGGTGCGGCAGGGCGGTGCTGGGC
>NZ_JBFUEP010000014.1:0-78249 GCF_056403895.1 Pedococcus sp. P2_E5 | reverse complement strand
GACCTGCACCGCAGGTCGTGGCGGCTCCCCGGCATCTCGGGAGATGATGGGACTGGTCTCGGCGATCGGGCAGGGCAGGGTGCACAGGCAGCACCCGACGTGACGCAGGTGGAGATGAGTGCGCGATGAGTTCAGAGGACCTGGAGAAGTACGAGAGCGAGATGGAGCTGCAGCTCTATCGGGAGTACCGCGACGTCGTGGGGCTGTTCTCCCACGTGGTGGAGACCGAACGCCGCTTCTACCTGTGCAACTCGGTGGACGTGAAGGTGCGTTCCGACGGTGGCGAGGTCTACTTCGACGTGACGATGGCCGACGCCTGGGTGTGGGACATCTACCGACCGGCGAGGTTCGCCAAGCAGGTGCGGGTCGTGACGTTCAAGGACGTCAACGTCGAGGAGCTGGCCAAGTCCGACCTCGAGCTGCCGAAGGGGCAGGGCTTCTAGCTTCGGCTTCTGGGGCGGGGCCCCCGCTGTGGGTGAAGGCTCCCGACGCGGCGCCGTATCGGGAGCCTTCACCCACAGGGCGCTCGGCGACGTCGGCCAGGTCCACAGCCCGCCTTCGCGCTGCTGTCTGCAGCACGGGCCCGCGGCTTGGCTTGGGGAATGGCAGACCAGACGGATCCGCGCAGGGCGCTGGGGGAGTACGGCGAGCGACTGGCCGAGCGCTACCTGAGGGAACGCGGGGTGGCGGTCATCGACCGCAACTGGCGGTGCGCCCGCGGCGAGATCGACCTGGTGGCCAGGGACGGCGACTGCCTCGTCTTCTGTGAGGTGAAGACACGCCGGACCGAGCGTTTCGGCGCTCCTGTCGAGGCGGTGGACTGGCGCAAGTCCTCTCGGCTGAGACGACTCGCGTCGGCCTGGCTGCAGGCCCACGACGAGCACCCCGGCCGGATCCGGATCGACGTGATCGGCATCCTGCGCCCGGTCGCCGGCCCGGCCCGGGTCAGGCACGTCGAGGGGGTCGGCGGATGAGCTTCGGGCGGACCCGGTCCGTGACGTTGGAGGGGCTTGCGGGGGCCGTGGTGGAGGTCGAGGCCCACCTGTCGGGGGGCCTGCCGGCGTTCATGCTGGGTGGGCTGCCCGACACGGCCTGCGCGCAGTCGCCCAACCGGGTGAAGGCCGCAGCGGCCAGCATCGGCAGGTCGCTGGCCCAGGACCGCATCACCGTCAACCTGTCTCCGGCGTCGATTCCCAAGAACGGCAGCGGGTTCGACCTGCCGATCGCCGTGGCCGTGGTGGCCGCGCTCGCCATGGTGCCTCCCGAGCGGGTGCGAGACATCGTGCACCTCGGTGAGCTGGGGCTCGACGGTTCGGTCCGCCCCGTCCGTGGAGTGCTGCCCGCGGTCCTGTCCGCAGCCAGGGCGGGGTGCCGTGACGTCGTGGTGCCCGTGGCGAACGCGGCCGAGGCCCGGCTGGTACCCGACATCCGGGTGCATGCGGTCAACCACCTCGCCGATCTCGTCGCGGCCTACTCCGGGAGCTCCGAGACCCTGGGTCTGGGCGTTCCGGACTCGGCGATCTCGCCAGCCGTTGCCCGGGCGGATCCGCCGGACCTCGCCGACGTCGTCGGGCAGGCCGAAGCCAGGACAGCGCTCGAGCTGGCCGCCGCCGGGGGTCACCACCTGTTCCTGCTGGGGCCGCCCGGCTCGGGCAAGACGATGCTCGCCGAGCGCCTGGTCTCGATCCTGCCCCGGCTCAGCCGCGAGCAGTCGATCGACGTGCTGGCCGTGCGCTCCCTCCTGGGCGTGACGGCCGGTGAGCTCGACGTCGAGGGGCTGCCACCCTTCGTCGCCCCGCACCACAGCGCGACCCAGGCAGCCATCATCGGTGGCGGCAGCAGTGCCGTCCGACCCGGAGCGATCTCGCAGGCCCACCACGGGGTGCTGTTCCTCGACGAGGCTCCGGAGTTCAAGACCCAGGCCCTCCAGGCCCTGCGCCAACCGTTGGAGTCCGGCCACGTCGTGGTCTCGAGGGCCCGGGCCACGGTGCGTTTCCCGGCACGGTTCCAGCTGGTCATGGCCGCGAACCCCTGTCCCTGTGGGCTGGGCTTCGGCAAGGGGGTCGGCTGCGCCTGCAGCGCCATGGCCAAGCGCGGCTACATCGGCCGGCTGTCGGGGCCGCTGCTCGACCGGGTCGACCTGCAGGTGCACGTGCCCGCGGTGACCCGCGCCTCCCTCGCAGGTCTGACAGGCGAGAGCAGCGCCGTGGTGGCCGCGCGGGTCCGCGAGGCCAGGGATGCGCAGGCGCAGCGATGGAGCTCGACGTCGTGGCGCGTCAACAGCGAGGTCCCCGGCTCGCAGCTGCGGCGGGGGCGGTGGCGACTGCCCAAGTCGGCCACCGTCGACATCGACCGGGCGCTGGACCGCGCACAGCTCACCTTGCGGGGCTACGACAGGGTGCTGCGAGTCGGGTGGAGCCTCGCCGACCTCGGCGGGCGCAGCACGCCGGTGCGAGACGACCTCGGCACCGCCCTGACCCTGCGCAACCAGGGGCCGGTGGCGGCGTGACGGCACCGCTGGCGCTCCGGGGTGAACGCGCGGCACGGGTGGCCTGGGCGCGGCTGGTCGAACCCGGCGACGCAGAGGTCGCGGCCCGGATCGCGGTGGTCGGTGCGGAGGAGGCGTTGCACAGCATGGGCCCCGACACGACCGTCGGCGCGAGGATGGCGGAGCGGCTGCCCGGGCTCGACGTCGACCGGGACTTCCAGATCGCCCAGCGGTTGGGCGCGCGCATCATCATCCCGGGCGACGACGAGTGGCCACAGGGCTTCGACGACCTGGCCGCGCCACCTCCGTGCCTGTGGCTGCACGGACCTGCCGACCTCGCGCAGGTGGCGGTCCGCAGCGTCTCCGTCGTCGGCGCGCGCGCCGCCACGGGCTACGGCGTCCACGTGGCCAAGGACCTCGCGGCAGGGCTGGCCGAACGCGACTTCGCGGTCGTGTCGGGTGCGGCGTACGGCATCGACGGTGCCGCGCACGAGGGCGCCCTCGCCGTGGACGGGGTGACCATCGCCTTCGTGGCCGGTGGCATCGAACGGCCTTATCCCAGCGGCCACGCCGGGCTCCTGGACCGCATCCGTGAGGCAGGTCTCGTGGTGAGCGAGGTGCCGCCGGGATCGGCTCCCACCAAGTGGCGGTTCCTCAGCCGCAACCGGCTCATTGCCACGCTCACCCGGGGCACGGTCGTCGTCGAGGCGGGTCTTCGCAGCGGCTCCCGCAACACCGCGCGGCTGGCGGGGGAGCACCTGAGGGTGGTCTGTGCCGTGCCGGGACCGGTCTCCTCAGCGGTGTCGGCAGGGTGCCACGAGCTGATCCGTGACGGCGCCACCCTGGTCACTGATGCGGCCGAGGTCGCTGAGGAGGTGGGTCCCATCGGGGAGCTGGCACCCCGCAAGCACGGGCCTTCAGAGCGGGTCGACGACCTGTCGCCCAGCCATCAGGCGGTCCTGGCCGCGCTCCCGACGCGCAACGCGGTCAGCGCCGAGGACCTGGCCCGCAGGTGCGGGCTCGCCTCCCAGGAGGTCCGCAGCGCCTTGGGTGTCCTCGACGTCGCTGGTCTTGCGCTCCGTGAGGGAGGTGGTTGGCGCAAACCCGCAGTGCCCCGCTGAGCTGCGGGGTGGCGGCTTGTGCCGCGTCGCTGCGTTTGCGACGGTGACGGCGTGAGTCAGTCGACGGCGCAGACGCTGGCTGCGTTCGAGCGCCACCTGCGCAGCGAGCGGGGCCGGTCCGAGCACACCACTCGGGCCTACCTCGGCGACCTGCGGGGCCTGGTGGAGTACCTCGCCACCGAGTGTGGAGTCACCGACCTTGCCGAGGTGGGGCTGCGTGACCTTCGAGGCTGGCTGGCGGCCCAGGCGGAGTCGGGGGCCGCTCGCTCCACGATCGCGCGGCGGTCGGCCGCAGCCCGGACCTTCCTCGGCTGGGCCGCGCGTACCGGGCGGATCGAGCACGATCCCTCACTGCGACTGGCCGCGCCGAAGCGCTCCGGGCACCTCCCCGAGGTGCTGCGGCAGTCCGACGCGACGGCCCTCATGGACGTCGCCGCGGTGGCCAGCGACGACCAGGACTCGATGCACCTGCGCGACCGCGCCGCCTTGGAGCTCCTGTACGCCAGCGGGATGCGGGTCGGCGAGCTCACTGCCCTCGACATCGACGACCTCGATCTCGACCGCGGAGTCGTGCGCGTGATGGGCAAGGGCGGCAAGGAGCGGACGGTGCCCTTCGGAGGTCCGGCGCGCGAGGCCGTGCAGGCCTGGCTCGCCCTAGGACGACCTCAGGTGGCCGCGGAAGGCAGCGGTCCGGCCCTGCTGCTGGGACGTCGGGGTCGTCGGGCCGACCCGCGTCAGATCAGGGCCGCCGTGCACTCCCTGCTCGAACACGTCCCGAACGCACCGGACCTCGGCCCGCACGGGCTGCGGCACAGTGCGGCCACCCACCTGCTCGAAGGAGGAGCCGACCTGCGGCTCGTCCAGGAGCTGCTCGGCCACGCGTCGCTGGCGACCACCCAGATCTACACGCATGTCTCCGTCGACCGGCTCAAGCAGTCCTACCGGCAGGCGCATCCGCGTGCCTGACGACCTTTTCGACTTCTCGGTGGTCGACAGCCGGGCGTGCCGTGCTCTGCGAGACGCCGGGAGGGGGGAAGATGGACGCCACAGTCGTCGCTCGGACCCTGCCTGGTCCGCGGCCCCCGAGAGGAGCAGTGCCAGCGCGTGAGTGAGGACTCGCGGGTGACCCGCAAGCCACCTCGGCACCGCCGCCGCCCGAGCCGGCAGGTGCGGCTCCGCCGTACCATCGCCAGCACCGTCATCCTCCTGCTCGTGGCCGTGGTGACCGTGCGCCTGACCACTCGGGACGACGCGGCTCCGGTCAGTGCAGCGTCAGCCTCTCGCGTCACCACTCCCGCGAACCCGTCTGCGACGCCAACTCGGACGACCGACAACGAGGACGGCTCGGCGACGACCGAGACGGCCGCGGCGGGTGCCGTCGAGGTCCCGCAGAACGGCACGGGCAGGATCACGGTCGTCTCGGTGCCTCAGGCTGCGGTCGCGACCTCAGGGCGGACCGTCACGTACACGGTGGAGATCGAGGGCGGGCTGGGTGTCGACCCGACACAGGTGGGTTCAACGATCCAGTCGGTGCTGCTCGATCCCAGAGGCTGGCAGAAGGTCGACGGTGTCCGCTTCGTCAACGTCACACCCCAGCAGGAGGCCAAGGGCGCCCACGTGGACGTGCGCGTCACCCTGGCGAGCCCGGGCCTGACCGACAGGCTCTGCGCTCCGATGCGCACGCTGTCGCAGGTGTCGTGCTGGAACGGCGAGCGGTCGGTCCTCAACTTCCGCCGGTGGGCCCTCGGTGACGACAGCTACGGCGCCGACGTGGCGCTCTACCGCGTCTACCAGGTCAACCACGAAGTCGGCCACGGCCTCGGTCACCAGCACCGCACGTGCCCCGGCAAGGGCAAGCGGGCCCCCGTGATGGTCCAGCAGACCCTCGACCTCGGTGGCTGCAGGCCCTGGCCCTACCCCTCCGGCGCCTGACGCAGCGGCGCCTGACCCAGCGGCACCAGACCCAGCGGCAACAGGCGCACTCGCTGGCCGCCCCTCAGGAAGGCCAGGGGGTCGAGGTAGACGTCGCCGCGGACCGCCCCCAGGTGCAGGCATGCGGCGGGGCCGCAGTGCGACCCGTTCCCCTCCAGCCGCCCCAGCACCGCGCCGCGTGCGACCGCCGCACCGGTGACCACCGTCGGCTGCACCGGCTCGTAGGTCGAACGGATCCCCGATGGGTGCAGGACGGTAACGGTCCCTCGACCGGCGATGCTGCCCACATGGGTCACCGTGCCTGCCTCGACCGCGTGGACCTCCTGCTCCGCCGCTCCGGCGAGATCGGCGCCGCGGTGCCCGGCGCCGTACCTCGTGGCTGGCCGCAGGAACGGCCGGACCACGGTGGGCCGCGGCTGCAGCGGCCAGCTCCACCGGCCGCCCAGAGCGCCTCGCTCGCCCTGGCCCAGGCCGTCGTCCCCGCCGTCGTCCTCGCCGCCGTCACCGACGGTTACCGGCCGATCCACGGCTCCAGGCGAGGGGAGGTCCGGAGCTGACCGGAGCACGACCTGCTCGCGCCGTGTCGAGCCCGGCGCAGTCGCCGACCCCGGCGAGACCGTGGTGCCTGCCAGGACAAGGACCGACAGGGGGAGCAGCACGACGCCAACCGGATTCATCGGCCCACGATCGCCGTCCCCCCACCGCCTCGACCACGCACTGGGGTCGGCCTGTGGACGGGCGTGCCCCGAGGCCGGTGGTGTGGACGGTGGGTGGCGACACCGCCCGGTTTCGGCCTACAGCCGGCTGAGCCGCTCCACGGCCTCGTGGAGCACCTCGTCCCGCTTGCAGAACGCGAACCGCACCAGGGTCCGGGCGGCCTCGACATCGTCGTGGAAGACCGACACGGGCACTCCCACCACGCCGGCCCGCGCTGGCAGCTCACGGCAGAACGCGAGGGCGTCGGTGGCCCCCAGAGGGGCGGCGTCCGCGACGACGAAGTACGTCCCGCCGGGCACCGACACCTCCAGTCCCGCCGACCGGAGCCCGGCGACGAGCAGGTCGCGCTTGCCCTCCAGCGAGCGCGACAACCCGGCATACACCTCGTCGTCGAGGCCGAGGGCCACGGCGACGGCGGGCTGGAAGGGCCCGGACCCCACGAAGGTGAGGAACTGCTTGACCGCGCGCACGGCTGCCACGGCCGCCGCGGGGCCGGACACCCAGCCGACCTTCCACCCGGTGGCAGAGAAGGTCTTGCCGGCGGACGAGATGGTCAGGGTCCGCTCCCACATGTCCGGCATGGTCGCGACCGGCACGTGCAGGGCATCCTCGAAGACCAGGTGCTCGTAGACCTCATCGGTCACCACCCAGGCGTCGAACTCCCTTGCGAGAGAACAGATCAGCTGGAGCTCGGCAAGACTGAAGACCTTGCCCGTGGGGTTGTGCGGGGTGTTGAGCAGCACCAACCGGGTGCGCGACGAGAAGGCCGCCCGGAGCGACTCCTCGTCGACCGCGAAGTCGGGGAAGCGCAGCACCGACGTGCGCCGCACCGCGCCCGCCAAGGCGATCGACGCGGCATACGAGTCGTAGTAGGGCTCGAAGGTGACGACCTCGTCGCCCGGCTCGCACAGGGCGAGGATGGTCGCGGCGATGGCTTCGGTGGCGCCGACGGTGACGAGCACCTCCGACCGCGGGTCGAGGGTGAGGCCGTAGAAGCGCGCCTGGTGGGCGGCGACGGCGTCGAGCAGCTCGGGGACACCGGGGCCGGGCGGGTACTGGTTGCGGCCGCCGTCGATGGCCGCCTTGGCGGCGTCGAGCATCGCCTGGGGGCCGTCGGTGTCGGGGAAGCCCTGGCCGAGGTTGACGGCACCGTGCTCGGTGGCCAGGGCCGTCATCTCGGCGAAGATCGTGGTGCCGAAGGGCGAAAGCGAGGGTTTGCCGGGCGGTCGGGCCATGCACCCGAGGGTATGCCGCGCGGCCGGGTGGGCGGCGGACCTCCACTTCTGGCCACCTGTGCGGGAGCAAACCCGCGGATCAGTCCCCGGATGGGACGCCAGTGGCCAGAAGTGCGAGGGGGTCGTTGTGCTCACCGACGGATTTCGCTGCCAGGCCCCGCAGCACGTACGATGGTCGGCGGTCCACGTGTGTTCGCACACGCAGACCTACTTCGCGCGTCTTCCGCCCGCTGACTCGGCTCGCCGACGAAACGGGGGCGCACCACAGCAGTCCGGTGAGTATGCCGGTGGGGTGCGTTGCAGGCGCCAGGCAGGTAGCCGCACCCATGCGGCATACCGACGCAACTGACAACGACACAAGGAGACACGGCATGGCCGTCGTTACCATGCGCCAGCTCCTCGAGAGCGGCGTCCACTTCGGGCACCAGACCCGTCGCTGGAACCCCAAGATGAAGCGCTTCATCATGACCGAGCGCAATGGCATCTACATCATCGACCTGCAGCAGTCGTTGACCTACATCAACAACGCCTTCGAGTTCGTCAAGGAGACGGTCGCCCACGGCGGTTCCATCCTCTTCGTCGGCACGAAGAAGCAGGCCCAGGAGCCCATCGCCGAGCAGGCGACCCGGGTCGGGATGCCCTACGTCAACCACCGCTGGCTCGGTGGCATGCTCACCAACTTCAACACGATCTCCAAGCGCCTCACGCGCCTCAAGGAGCTCGAGGAGCTCGACTACGACAACGTCGCAGGGTCGGGCTACACGAAGAAGGAACTCCTGATCTTCAAGCGGGAGAAGGACAAGCTCGAGAAGACCCTGGGCGGCATCCGCAACATGGCCAAGGTCCCCTCGGCCGTGTGGATCGTGGACACCAAGAAGGAGCACCTCGCGGTGTTCGAGGCGCGCAAGCTCGGCCTGCCGGTCATTGCCATCCTCGACACCAACTGTGACCCCGACGAGGTCGACTACAAGATCCCCGGCAACGACGACGCGATCCGCTCCGTCACCCTGCTGACCCGCGTCATCGCCGACGCCGTGGCCGAGGGCCTCATGGCCCGCAGCTCCGGCAAGTCCGGCGAGCAGGCCGAGGGTGTCGTCGCCGGTGACGAGCCGATGGCCGAGTGGGAGCGCGAGCTGCTCGGTGGCGACGCCGCCGAGACCGCCGAGGCTGCCGCACCGGAGGCCGGCGCGACCGCTGCCGCCGACGCGACCGAGGCTGCACCTGTCGAGGCTGCTCCCGTCGAGGCGCCCGTCGCCGAGGCGACCGAGGCCACCGAGGCGCCCGTCGCCGAGGAGACTGCTGCTCCCGAGGCTGCTGCCGTCACCGAGGAGACCGCCGCCCCCGAGGCGCCGGCCGCCGAGGAGACCGCTGCTCCCGAGGCTGCGGCCGAGGCCCCGGCCAAGGCCTGAGCCCACCTGTCCGCCTCCGTGGCAGACGTCTTTGCAGACCACACTTGTAGACCACACTTGTTAGAGAAGAGCTGAGAAACATCTATGGCGAACTACACCGCCGCTGACATCAAGGCCCTGCGCGGGTCCACGGGCGCCGGCATGCTCGACGTCAAGAAGGCGCTCGACGAGGCCGACGGCAACCGTGACAAGGCCACCGAGATCCTTCGCGTGAAGGGCCTCAAGGGCGTCACCAAGCGTGAGGGCCGCACCACGTCCAACGGACTGGTCGCTGCCCAGGCCGGTGACGGCGTGGGCACCCTCGTCGAGGTCCTGTGCGAGACCGACTTCGTGGCCAAGAGCGAGAAGTTCATCGCCCTGGCCGCCCAGGTCCTCGCCCAGAGCGTCGCCGCTGGTGCGGCCGACGCGGACGCGCTGCTCAAGAGCTCGCTCGAGGACGGTTCCACGGTCCAGGAGCTGCTCGACAACGCCAACGCGACCATCGGCGAGAAGATCGAGGTCAAGCGGGTCTCCCGCGTCCAGGCCCCGGTCGTCGTGTCCTACCTGCACAAGACCAGCCCCGACCTGCCCGCGCAGATCGGTGTGCTCGTCGGCGCCGAGGGTGGCGACGAGCAGCTCGCTCGTGACGTGGCCATGCACATCGCGGCGTTCAGCCCGACCGTGCTGACCCGTGACGAGGTCGACCCGGCCACCGTCGAGCAGGAGCGTCGCGTCGCCGAGGCCACGGCCAAGGAGGAGGGCAAGCCCGAGGCTGCCCTGCCCAAGATCGTCGAGGGTCGCGTGAACGGCTTCTTCAAGGAGAACGTCCTGGTCGAGCAGCCGTTCGCCAAGGACGCCAAGAAGACCGTCGAGAAGGTCCTGGCCGAGGGCGGCACGAAGGTCACCTCCTTCGTCCGCTACCGCGTCGGCGGCTGACCACGCAGCACGCATCACACGACGAGGCCCCCACCGGATGGTGGGGGCCTCGTCGTTGGTGTGCCGCGTCGTTTCGGGTATGTCGTGGCGCTGGCCGCGTCCCTAGCCGGCGGCCCGCCTGACCAGGGCGGCGATCTCCTTCTCGAGGGCCGGCGTCAGGGCCGTGAGTGCGTAGCCGATCGGCCACATCTTCCCGTCGTCGAGGTTCGCGCTGTCGTTGAACTCGAACGTCGCGTACCGCGCCTTGAACTTGCTGGCGGGCTTGAAGAACACCACGGCCTTGCCGTCGCGCTTGTACGCGGGCATGCCGTACCACGTCGAGGGCTCGAGGTGCGGAGCCGCCTTGGTGACGATCTCGTGAAGGCGCTCGGCCAGCTCGCGGTCCTCCGGGGGCATCTCGGCGATCTTCTCGAGGAGGTCCTGCTCGCCACTGGCGCCCTTGGCCTCCTTGGCCCGCTCCTTCATCGCGGCGCGCTCGTCGGCGGTGAACCCGCTCTTGCTGCCGGCGGTCCTGGTGGTGGTGGCTTTCGCCGTGGTGGTCTTCTTCGCCGTGGTCGGCATGGTGGGTCCCTCCCGGGTCGTCGTGGTCTGTCAGGACCATTCTCGAAGACCGGGGACCTCGCGCGCTTCTCGAAAACTGATCACTTCTGACGCATACTCACCTCATGGGGAGACGAACGAAGCAGACGCCACCCGCACCCGAGCGTGTCCGGGTGCAGCCGGACTTCACCCACCTGCCCGAGCGCGTGGCGCCTGAGGACCTGACGACCACCCACGATGTCGACCCCGGCCCGGACCCGCGCGGCGGACGCGACACGGACACCGAGTTCATGCTGCGGAACGCGGGGATCTGACCCAGGCACCACGTGGGCATCTGATCGCTCAGAAGATGTGGACGCGCTCCTCCGGGGCCAGCCACATGCCGTCGCCCTCGGTCACCCCGAAGGCCTCGTGGAACTCGTCGCAGTTGCGGACGGCGTTCGCGCGGACCTCGGTGGGCGAGTGCGGATCGATGGCAAGCAGCCGCTTCGCCTCCTCGGGGCGCGCCTTGCCGGACCAGACCTGGGCCCAGCCGAGGAAGAACCGCTGGGGACCGGTGTAGCCGTCGAGCTCAGGTGCGTCCTGGCCCTGCGTGGCGATCCGGTAGGCGGAGTAGCCGATGGCCAGGCCCCCGAGGTCGCCGATGTTCTCGCCCACCGTGAGCGCGCCGTTGACCCTTTCGTCGGGGGCAGCCAGAGGGGAGAGCGTGCTGAACTGGGCGATGAGGGCCTGGGTGCGCTCGTCGAAGCGGGACCGGTCCTCCTCGGTCCACCAGTCGCGCAGGGCGCCGGTGGCGTCGTAGCGCGACCCCTGGTCGTCGAAGCCGTGCCCGATCTCATGGCCGATGACGGCACCGATGCCGCCGTAGTTGACGGCGTCGTCGGCGCCCAGGTCGAAGAAGGGCGGCTGAAGGATGCCGGCCGGGAAGACGATCTCGTTCATCAACGGGTGGTAGTAGGCGTTGACCGTCTGCGGCAGCATCAGCCACTCGTCGCGGTCGATCGGGCCCCCCAGCTTGTCCAGCTGGCGCTGCAGCTCGAACTCGTTGGCGCGGCGCACGTTGCCCACGAGGTCGTCGTCGATGGTCAGCGAGGAGTAGTCGCGCCAGCGGTCGGGGTAGCCGACCTTGGGCGTGAACGATGCGAGCTTGGCCAGCGCCTGCTCGCGGGTCTGCGGGCCCATCCAGTCCAAGCCCTCGAAGGACTGCCGGAACGCCTCGACGAGGTTGCCGACCAGCTCGAGCATCCGCTTCTTGGCCTCGGGCGGGAAGAACTCGGCGGCGTACAGCTGGCCGACGGCCTCGCCGATCGACCCCTCGACGAGCGAGACCCCGCGCTTCCATCGCTCGCGGTTCTCGGGGAGTCCCGAGATGACCCGTCCGGTGAAGTCGAACTCGGCGTCGACGAGCTCCTTGGTCAGCAGCGGTGCCGCCGACGCGACGACGTGGAAGGCGAGCCAGTACTTGAAGTCGTCGATGGCGACCTCGTCGAGGGCGACGGACAGGCCCTCGAGGTAGGACGGCTGACCCACGACGACGTGCTCGAAGGCGTCGCGGGCCTCGAGCCCGCCGACGAAGTCACCCCACAGCACGTTCGGGGCGAGGCCCTCGAGCGCCGAGTAGGCATAGGGGTTGTAGCTCTTCACCGCGTCGCGGGTGGCGACGTTGTCCCAGTGGTGGCCGGCCAGCCGCGTCTCCAGGGCCACCACGCGGGCGGCCGGCGAGTCGGCGTCGGTCGCGCCGTCGCCGATGCCGGCGAACCCGAGCATCCGGGCCACGTGGGGCAGGTATGCCGCGAGGATGGCTGCGTGCCGCTCCTCGCGGTAGTAGGACTCGTCGGGAAGGCCCAGGCCGCCCTGACCGAGGTAGAGGACGTACTCCTCGGGGTTCTTGGCATCGGGGGCGACACCGAAGTCGAACAGGCCCGGTCCACCCTGGCGCTGCAGGCGACCGAGGGCGAGGAACAGGTCGTCGGTCCCGCTGATCGCCGCGATGTCGGCGAGGTCCTTCTCGATGGGGGTCAGCCCCAGCGACTCCGCCCGCGCCTCGTCCATGAACGTCCGGTAGAGGTCGCCGACCTTGCGGGTGGGCGAGCCCGGAGCGGCACTGTGGTCGGCCGCGGCCCGCTCGATGATGGTGCGCACCCGCTCGTCGGACTGCTCGCGCAGCATGTCGAAGGTGCCGTAGCGGCCGCGGTCGCTGGGGATCTCCGTCGTGCGGACCCAGCTGCCGTTCGCGTGGCCGAACAGGTCGTCCTGCGGGCGAACCGCCTCGTCGCGGTGCCCCGGAAGGATGCCTGACCTCATGCGCTTGTCTCCTTTGGTGCATCGATGGACCATGGCTGTGGAGTGCGGACTGCGTGGATGGTGACACCCTGCCACGCAGGGCGGACGCTGGTGCAACCGACACCATGCCGCCCCCGGGAGTGTGGAAGTATTCGGTGACCGCCCGCACACCTCCAGGAGGATCCCTCGTGACTGCTGCCCCCGAGCAGACCGCCCCAGCCGGATCGCCCGCCCCTGGCTCGCCGGCTCCGCATCGACGGGTCCTGCTCAAGCTCTCCGGGGAGGTCTTCGGTGGTGGTCGCGTCGGGCTGGCACCCGAGGTCGTGCGCGGGATCGCCCAACAGATCGCCCAGTCGGTCAACGAGGGCATCCAGGTGGCCGTCGTGATCGGTGGTGGCAACTTCTTCCGCGGCGCGGAGCTCCAGCAGCAGGGGATGGACCGCACGCGGGCCGACTACATGGGCATGCTCGGCACGGTGATGAACTGCCTCGCCCTGCAGGACTTCCTCGAGAAGGAAGGCATCGAGACCCGCGTCCAGACCGCGATCACGATGGGCCAGGTCGCCGAGCCGTACATCCCGCGTCGCGCCATCCGCCACCTCGAGAAGGGCCGCGTGGTCATCTTCGGCGCCGGCGCCGGTATGCCGTTCTTCTCCACCGACACCGTGTCGGCCCAGCGAGCGCTGGAGATCAAGTGCGACGCCGTGCTGATGAGCAAGAACGGCGTGGACGGCGTCTACGACTCCGACCCCCGCACCAACCCGCAGGCCCGCAAGCTCGACGAGATCAGCTACCAGGAAGCGCTCCAGCAGGGGCTGCGCGTGGTCGATGCGGCGGCGTTCAGCCTGTGCATGGAGAACAAGCTGCCCATGGTCGTGTTCGGCATGGAAGGCGAGGGCAACGTGGTGCGGGCGTTGCGCGGTGAGAAGATCGGCACGCTGGTCACGCCGGGCTGAGTCGGCACCTGGCCGATCCACCCACCAGACTGACCACACCACGACCGGCGCGGCCCCGACAGGGAAGCGCCCGAGAAGGAGCAGGACATGATTGAAGAGACCCTCCTCGAGGCCGAAGAGAAGATGGAAAAGGCCGTCGAGGTCGCCAAGGAGGACTTCGCGGGCATCCGCACCGGTCGGGCGACCCCGGGCATGTTCAACAAGCTCACGGTCGACTACTACGGCGCTCCGACCCCGCTGCAGCAGCTGGCGTCCTTCCAGACCCCCGAGGCGCGCACCATCCTGATCACGCCGTTCGACAAGTCGGCGATGCACGAGATCGAGAAGACGCTGCGCGACTCCGACCTGGGCGTGAACCCCAGCAACGACGGCAACGTCATCCGCTGCGTGCTGCCCATGCTCACCGAAGAGCGTCGCAAGGACTACGTCAAGCTGGCTCGACACAAGGGCGAGGACGCCAAGGTGTCGATCCGCAACGTCCGCCGCAAGGCCAAGGACGAGCTGGACAAGCTGGTCAAGGACGGCGACGTCGGTGAGGACGACGGCAGCCGCGCCGAGAAGGAGCTGGACGCGAGCACCAAGAAGTACGTCGAGCTCATCGACGAGCTGCTGAAGGGCAAGGAGACCGAGCTGCGCGAGGTCTGAGCGGCTCGCCCTCCACCTCACCCAGCGCTGGTCATGAACATGCCCCAGTCCCGTCGCGACCGTCGCGCGRCCCGCACCGCCTCCGACGCCGCGGGTTCCGGCGCGCCCGGAACGTCGCCCTCGCCGGACCCCACACGCGATGGTGCCGCTCCGGACGGGGCCGGCGCCGCGTCGGCTCGRGGCGGCCGGCCGTCGAGGGCGGGGCGCAACCTGCCCGCGGCGATCGGTGTCGGCCTCGGCCTGGGTGCCCTGATCATCGGCTCCCTGGCCCTGCGCAAGGAGCTGATGCTCGGCATCATCGTCGTGGCCATCGCAGTCGGCGTGTGGGAGCTGCGCCGGGCGCTGGCCCAGGTGTCGATCAACGTGCCCTTGGTGCCCAGCATCGTCGGCAGTGTCAGCATGCTCGTCTCGGCCTACGTCGGCGGTGGTGAGGCCCTGGTCGTGACCGTCGGCCTGACCTGTGTCGGCATCCTGCTGTGGCGCATCGCCGACGGGGTGCTCGACGCGGTCCGCGACATCGCGGGCGGGTTCTTCGTCGCGGTCTACCCCTCGTTCCTCGCCGGCTTCGCCGCCCTCATGCTGGCCACGCCGCACGACGGCGCCCGCCGGGTCTTCATCTTCCTCCTCGTCGCCGTGCTCAGCGACGTCGGCGGCTACGCCTTCGGTGTCCTGTTCGGCAAGCACCCCATGGCGCCGTCCGTCAGCCCCAAGAAGTCCTGGGAGGGCTTCGGCGGCTCGATGGTCGCGTGTGTCGTCGGTGGCGCGATCGCGGTCGTGCTGACGCTCGACGGGCCCTGGTGGGGTGGCGCGCTGCTGGGAGCCAGTGCAGCGGTGGCAGCCACCGTGGGTGACCTCACCGAGTCCACGATCAAGCGTGACCTCGGCATCAAGGACATGGGCACGCTGTTGCCCGGCCACGGCGGGATCATGGACCGTCTCGACTCCGTCCTGCTCGTCGCGCCGCTGGCCTGGGCTCTGCTCGCCTGGGTCGTCCCGCCCGGGTGACGCCACGGCATACCCGGGCACCTGCGAGACTGGGGGCACCATGACCACGGACCTCCCCGAGCCCACCAGCGAGCGCCCCCAACCGGGCCAGCTCACCTTCGCCGCCCCTCGCCGGGGCAAGCCGCCACGGCACCTTGCCGACCTGTCTCCGGCAGAGCGCAAGGAGGCCGTGGAGGCCTTGGGACACAAGGGCTTCCGGGCCAAGCAGCTGTCGACCCACTACTTCGAGCGGCTGGTCGCMTCGCCCGAGGAGATGACAGACCTGCCCAAGGCGATCCGCGACGAGCTCGTGGCCGACCTGCTCCCGACCTTGCTCACCCCCATCGTGCAACGCACCGCCGACGACGGCATGACCATCAAGAACGCCTGGAGGCTGCACGACGGCGCGATCGTCGAGTCCGTGCTCATGCGCTATCCCCGGCGCGTGACCATCTGCATCTCGAGCCAGGCCGGCTGCGGCATGAACTGTCCCTTCTGCGCGACCGGGCAGGCCGGGCTCACCCGCAACATGAGCGCCGCCGAGATCGTCGAGCAGGTCGTGTACGGCGCACGCCTGCTGCGCAGCGGCGAGCTCGCGCAGGGTGCGGGTGGCGGCGGGCGGGCTGCGCACACAACCGAGCACGCGGCCGAGCTCGGCGACGAGGACGACTCCGAGGACGGTGGCGACGGTCCGGTCGAGGCCACCGGTCCCACCCGCATCTCCAACGTGGTGTTCATGGGCATGGGCGAGGCGCTGGCCAACTACAAGGCTGCGATCGGCGCGATCCGGCGGCTGACCGACCCCGCTCCGGACGGTCTGGGGATGTCGGCGCGCGGCATCACGATGTCGACGGTCGGCCTGGTACCGGCGATCGACAAGCTCGCGGCCGAGGGGATACCGGTCACGCTGGCCCTCTCGCTGCACGCGCCCGACGACGAGCTGCGCAACGAGCTCGTGCCGATCAACACCCGGTGGAGTGTCGACGAGGCCCTCGATGCCGCCTACCGCTACTACCAGGTGACCGGGCGCCGCGTGAGCATCGAGTACGCGCTCATCAGGGACATCAACGACCACGCGTGGCGGGCCGACCTCCTCGGCAAGAAGCTCAACGCCAGGGGCCGCGGCTGGGTGCACGTCAACCCGATCCCGCTCAACCCCACGCCGGGCTCGAAGTGGACGGCCTCACGACCCGGCGTCGAGCAGCAGTTCGTCGAACGGCTGCGGGCCCACGGCATCCCGACGACGATCCGCGACACGCGGGGCCAGGACATCGACGGCGCGTGCGGTCAGCTCGCGGCCTCCACTGCCTAGCGAGCAGAGCTCCTCCCCGCCTGGGGCACTGTGATGGTCACCACGCCCTCGCCGGCGCCTGGTGGCAGCGGTTTCACGGCGGGCAAGGGCTCGATCTGCCTATGCTCGTACGGTGATCCTGCGTGCGCCCATCCTGACCGCCGGGGCTGTCCTCCTGCTCCTCACGGGTTGCGCCGCAGCCGACCCCGAGCCGGTGGCCGCCCCGGCGTCGCCGGCCACCCGCTCGGCGCCGGCAACGCCCGTGGCGACGTCGACCCCGCCGTCCGGTCACGAGCACTCGGGCACCACTGCGCCCCCTGAGGCCCCACTGCGCAAGGGGGAGCGCTTCGTCACGCTCCGGATGCCCACGGCATACACCCCCAAGGCCCCGGCCGCCCCGGGCACCGACGACTACCGCTGCTTCCTGCTCGACCCCGACCTGACCGCCAAGTCCGTCGTGACAGGCATCAACGTGCTGCCCGGCAACCCGGACGTCGTGCACCACGTGATCCTGTTCCGCGTGCCGCCGGACAAGGTGGCGGCGGCGGAGACCATGGACCGTGGCCAGAGTGGCCAGGGCTGGACCTGCTTCGGCGGCACCGGGGTGGAGAGCCAGGGCGCCGGCCTCAACGGCGCACCGTGGCTGGGCGCGTGGGCGCCCGGCGGCGGCGAGCGGGTGCTGGCACCCGATCTCGGTATGCCGGTCGAAGCCGGCTCGCGCATCATCATGCAGGTCCACTACAACCTCCTTGCCGGACGGTCGCCGGACCAGAGCGCCGCCAAGCTTCGGGTGGCCGCGGATGACGGGTCGCGCCAGACCCTCCAGACGGTGCTGCTCCCGGCGCCCGTCGAGGTGCCGTGCCGCCCGGGCAAGACCGGCCCGTTGTGCGACCGGGCAGCAGCGATGGCCGACGTGCAGCGACGCTTCGGCGGTGCGAGCCGCGCGGGAGACGCCCTGCACCTGCTGTGCCCCGGCAACAAGGCGGGCCCGACGCAGAGCTGCACCAGGACGGTGACCCAGGGGTCGACGATTCGCGCGGTGGCCGGGCACATGCACCTGCTCGGCACCAAGATCTCGATCACCGTCAACAAGGGGAAGGCCACCGAGCGCACCGTCCTCGACATCCCGATCTGGGACTTCGACGACCAGGGGAGCCGCCCGGTCAACCCGCCCGTCAGGGTGAAGATCGGGGACACCCTCACCGTGTCGTGCACCCACGACCAGAGCCTGCGCGACAAGCTGCCGTCGTTCCAGGGCCAGCCGGAGCGCTACATCGTCTGGGGCGAGGGCACCACCGACGAGATGTGCCTCGGCATCGTGATGGTCACCCGCCCGTAGCCCTCCCGTCCACCCCTAGGCTGACCGCGTGAGTGCCACTCCTGCCGTGCCTGCCGAGACGGGCCGAGAGTTCGTCCTGACCGTCTCGTGCGCGGATCGGCGCGGGATCGTGCACGCCGTCTCGGGGGTGATGCTGGACCTGTCGATGACCATCCTCGACAGCCAGCAGTTCGCCGACCTGAGGGCAGGGGAGTTCCACCTGCGCATGCACCTCCTTCGTGAGGGTCCGCCGCTGCCCGTGGCGGCGTTGGACGCCGCGATGGCAAGCGTGGCAACGGAGTTCGCGATGACGTATGCCGCGCACGACCTGTCCCGGCGGCGCCGGGTGCTGGTCATGGTGAGTCAGCAGGGTCACTGCCTCAACGACCTGCTGTTCCGGGTCGAGAGCGGCTCCCTGCCGGTCGAGGTGCCGGCCATCGTCTCCAACCACGAGGACTTCCGCGCGCTGGCCCAGTGGCACGGCATCCCCTTCCACCACGTCCCGGTCACGCGCGACACCAAGCCGGCGGCGGAGGCGGAGCTGCGGCGCCTCGTGGAGCACTACTCCGCCGACACGGTCGCGCTGGCGCGCTACATGCAGATCCTGTCGAGCGAGCTGTGCGCCGACTTCCAGGGTCGGATCATCAACATCCACCACTCGCTCCTGCCGAGCTTCAAGGGAGCCAAGCCCTACACCCAGGCGCACGACCGTGGGGTCAAGGTCATCGGGGCCACGGCGCACTACGTGACGGCCGACCTCGACGAGGGCCCGATCATCGAACAGGACTTCCGGCGGGTCGACCACCGGATGAGCCCGGCGGAGCTGGCCTCGGTGGGCCAGGAGCTGGAGGCCATGGCGTTCGCCCGGGCGCTGCGGTGGCACGCCGAGCACAGGGTCGTCCTGCGAGGCCGCCGCACCATCGTCTTCGACTGACGACCGTCAGGCCGGTGGGACCAGGGCCCGGAGCATGGCAGTGGTCTGCGCCGAGGGGATGAAGCCGTAGTTCGCCCTGCCCACGATCCAGAGCTCGTCCAGGCAGGCGGTCGCGAGCATCCGGCGCTCGCCCGCCCCGGTCAGGCCCATGACGGCGTAGGTCCAGCTGCCTTCGCCGGAACACTCTCCGTTGCCGCGGAACCCCTGCACGTGCGTCAGGTCCTCGTTGAGGCTTGCGACGACCTCCGCCGACAGGTCCTTCGACACGTACGAGCGGGCCGCCATCGGTTCGATCGGATGAATCGGGTCGCCCGTCAGGAAGCTGGGAGCCAGGCAGAACCTCGCGGAGACGAGCGGGGAGTCGAGGGCTACGGGTTGACGCGGGGTGGGCCAGGACTCGCTGCTGCGGCAGGCGAGCCCGTCGTCCGGCGTCCGCGTGGCCTTCGCATCGGCCTCCTCGTCCGCCAGCGCATCGAGGAAGGAAGCGAGGGCAAAGGCTCCCGCGCAGGCCATCTCTCCACTGCGGTATGTCGTCAGCTGCCCCGCCGTTGACTCGAGCGTGACGGTGAAGGCGGGACCGGGGCGGATCGAGCCGCAGGACGACTCGTCCGCACGCCCCCCGATGTTCAGTCCTTGCGCGGGCTGTGCCGTGACCTGCGCGGCCGGAAGGCGCCACCCGTCCTCCGTGCCACCCGTCACGGTGCCGCTGCTGCCCTCCCGGGCAGCGACATCGGGGCACACCCAGGCGGCTCGGACGCCTGTCATCGGTTCCCCGCCCGGCGTGGGTGAGCTGCTCCGTGGAGCCTGGCGGGTGCAGTCGGCCGGGGTCAGGAACGGGCCGGCCGGCACCACCCGGCCGGGCCGTTCGAGCGAGCCCGCGACCACTCCTCCCACGACGAGGATCGCAGCGGTCGCGGCGGCGAGGCCGACCTGGCGGACGCGCCGGGCGCGTCCGGCGTAGCGGCGGGCTCCGTCGGCCAACCCGTCGGCGGCCGGGTGGGCCGGGGCGAGCTCGTGCAGGGCGGCACGGAGTCGGGTGTCGAGGTCACTCATCGCGGTTCTCCCTCCGTGACGACCAGTGCGGGGCAGCTGCGCAGGGTCGCGAGCGCCCGCGCGCCCTGGCTCTTGRCCGTCCCCACGGTGCAGCCGAGCAGCTCGGCCGTCTGGACCTCGGTGAGGTCCTCGAAGTAGCGCAGCACGATGACGGCTCGTTGCCCCTTGGGGAGGGCGGCGAGGGCGGTCAGCAGGTCGCGCCGCTGGTCAAGGTCCCGGTCGGTGGCAGGGTGTTCGGGCAGGCTCGCCGTGGGGTACTCGGCGTTCCAGCGCCGGCGCCACCAGGCGATGTAGGTGGTCAGCATGACCTTGCGGACATAGGCCTCGCGAGGACCGGCATCGATCGACCCCCACCGTGGCCACGTCTTGCCCAGCGCAGTCTGGACCAGGTCCTCCGCCCGGTGGGGGTCGCCGGTCAGGAGGAACGCCGTGCGGAGCAGGGACGGGCCACGGGCGGCGACGAAGGAGTCGAACTCAGCCGTGGAGGCAGCCCGCGCTGCGGTGGACACCTCGCCCATGCCGTCCTCCTCTCGCCCACACAGGAAGAGCGGCGAGACCACCTCCAAGGTTGTCACTCGGACTGCAGCTCGTCCGGGGAATGGCGACAACCATCGAGTGGGTCCAGCCACTCGTTACGGGAGTACGCCAGTTCCGGCGACGACGTGGGAAGGGGAGCTGCCATGCGTGCATCGCGCAGGCTCGCGGGAGCCACTGGGGTGTTCGTCCTGGCCTTGGGCGCGTGCAACGGGGCCGGCCAGGGCGATGGTCGAGGGGATGGCGGGGTCACCCCGGTGAAGCAGACTGCCGAGTCCACCTGGCCGCCATCAGCGTCGTCTCCGTCGGACTCCGCACCGGTCCCGACGGCGGGGGAGCAGTGGTTGGCCTTTCAGGACAGCGGTTTCCGGATCCGGCTGGTGCGCCCCGACGGCACGGACGACCATGCCCTCGACGCCGTGACGACGGGCGCCGAGGACAACCCCGACTGGTCGCCGGACGGGACTCGGCTGACCTTCGTCGGTGAGGGGGACAAGGGGTCGGGCGCCGCGGGGCTCTGGGTGGTCAACGCGGACGGCACGGGGCTGACGGAGCTGGTGGAATGCGTCGCCCCTTGCCAGTACCTCGACGACCCGGCGTGGTCACCGGACGGGTCACAGATCATGTACAGCCGCATCCAGCGGGGCACCAGCGCCGGAGGCAGCGTCGAGGCCGTGGACGTCCTGACCCGCAGGACGACGACCCTGCTCACGGCGAAGGCTGGGGAGTTCTTCTCCGGGGTGCGGTACGCACCGGACGGCAAGGCAGTCGTCCTCGAGTGGGTGCACGCGACGCGCGCTGACCACGAGGACATCAGAGGCGTGACGCTCACGCGGGTCGACCTCACGAAGGTGCCGCCTCGCGTGACCGCACTGACCGCTCCGAAGCTCTTCGCCGAGACCCCCGACTGGAGCTCGCAGGACCTCATCGTCTACGCGGCGCTCCCGGAAGTCGGCGCCCAGGGCCACGACCTCTTCCTCATCCGACCCGACGGCACCGGTCGGCGCCGCCTCACCACGCTGGTCGAGGCGGGCAGCGGAGCGATGCACCCGGACTTCACCAACGACGGATCGGCAGTGGTGTTCCTCGGCGCAGACCCCGACACCGGCAAGGCGCGCTTCATGACGGTGGACACCGCCACAGGAGCGGTGTCGTCGGCCCTCGCGTCGGGTTCGGTCGCCGGTCACCATCCACGGTCGCGTCCGGTCCCCGCTGCGCCCTAGTCGCGAACGGCCCGCTGCAGAGCCCGGAGGTAGCCGAGCGCCGCGACGCGTTGCAGCCGCCTGCTCAGCGGACCGCCCAGCCGCGTCAGCCAGCCGGCGGGTCGCGAGTAGGCGCGGACCACGGCATACACCTCGGCGCCGCGGCGCTCCACGAGGAAGCCCTCCTCGCCGCTCTCGATGTGGCCCTCGAGGGTGCCGTAGCCGAACCCCGTCCGTTCCGCGCCCTCCACGGCCCAGACGATCCGGCACGGCACACCCACGACGAGGAGACGACTGAGGATCTCGACTCCCACCGCGGCCCGCGGAGCCGTCGCTCGTGGCCGCAGCCCCAGTCCTCGTTGCGCCCCATAGGTCATCACGGACTCACAGGCCCGTCGGTATGCCGCGTCGCCGGCTCCCAGCCGCCGCTCCACCTCGAGGTGGTGGTAGCCGGCGGGCAACGGACCGTCCAGCGTCAGGCCACTCGGCTCGTAGGTGAGCTGCCGCGCGGCCAGGTCAGCGAGTCTCACGGAGCCGTCCCGGTGCGTGCCGCGGTCACCGCGAGAACGATCTGGGCGGCCTCCTCGGCTGTCTCGACGAGGTGGATCACCGCACCCATGCCTCGCTCCTGGCCGAGGGCGCGCACCGCGGCCCACACCGGCACCGTCTCGGACCAGTACTCCTGCCCGACGAGGACGAGGGGCGCGAGCGGTGTCTGCCCCGGCGCGTAGAAGAGCGGGGTGACGGCCTGGAAGATCTCCTGCACGGTCCCGGCGGCTCCCTCCAGCACCACCAACCCCGCGGTGGCGCGGGCGAGCAGACCGTCCTCCCTGATCGCGTTGGAGAAGTACTTGCCGATGCCGTCGCAGAAGACGTTCGGCGGTTCGTGGCCGTAGAACCACGTGGGGATGCCGAGGCTGCCTGCGTCATCGGCACGCGGCAGCTCCGCCCGCACCGCAAGGGCAGAGCTGACCCAGGCAGCGACCGACGGCCGGAACGACGGCACCGAGGCGAGCGCGTCGAGGGCCGCCCCGAGTGAGGACTCGTCGCGGGCGAGGGCTCCGAGGTTGGCGGCCTCCATCGCACCGGGGCCGCCGCCGGTGGCCACGACCAGTCCTCCTGCCGCGAGGGACCGCCCGAGGACTGCCGCCTCGGTGTATGCCGTGGTGCCGCGCGCCAGGGCATGGCCGCCCATGACGCCGACGACGGGGCGTGCTGCGACGAACTCGTCCAGGGCATCCGTGATGGAGTCGTCGTGGATCGCCCTCAGCAGGGTGACGAAGGCGTCGCGGTGCACGGCACCGTCCTTCATCCACTGGTAGGCAAGGAAATCCGGTGTCGACTCGTACCCGCCTTCGGCGAGCCCCGCGTAGAGCTCGTCGGCGGTGTAGAGCGAGGCGCGATAGGGGTCGATCGGTGCGTGCGGGTCGGTGGGAAAGACCAGCGCGTGGTGCGCGCCGAGGTGGGCGCCCAGGGCGGGCGAGAGGCGCCCCCCGAGGACCACGAGCCCCTCGACGTCGGTGCGCGCGAGCAGGCGGTCCTCGTATGCCGTGAGGTCGAGGTCCTGGAAGCGGAGCCCCGTCAGCGGGCGGCCCGAGGAGAGCACTGCGTCGAGGTCGGCGAGGTTTTCGACCTCGGGGTCGGGGGTGCTCCTGCGGGCGCCGTCCATGGCCTGACTCTAGACGCGGGGCCGGGCTGTCTAGAGTCAGGCCATGGACGTCGGGTTCTCGCAGTGGGTGGCCACCGACGCCTGGCGCGCAGAGGCGACGAAGTGGATCGCCGACGAGCTCGCGGCGGTCGGTCTGGGGGTGACGGGCACGATCGAGCAGCCGCGGATCCGACCGTGGTCGACCCAGCTCGTCGTGCCGAGCGACCAGGGCAGGGTGTGGTTCAAGGCCAACTGCCCCTCGGCCGCGTTCGAGCCCGCCGTCCACCGCGCCCTCGCGGAGCTCGAGCCGGCCGAGGTCGAGGCGCCGCTGGCGATCGACGCCGGGCGCGGCTGGATGATGACGGCCGACCGCGGGCTGACCCTGGGTGACAGCCACGACGCCACGCTGACGGACTGGAAGGCCGTCGTGGCACTGGCCGCACGGGTGCAGCGACGCGTGGCCGGCCATGGGCGGACGCTGGTCGGGCAGGGTCTGCCGGACTGCTCACCTGCCACCGTTCCCGCCCGCTTCGACTGGCTCGTGGGGGAGCTCGCGGCGCTGCCCACCGACCATCCGTCGCATCTCCCCGCTGACGAAGCGCAGTCGCTGCGTGCTCGGTCAGCAGTGGTGGATGCCGCCGTGGAGGCCCTGCTCGCAGCGCCGATGCCCTCGAGCCTGCAGCACGGTGACCTGCACCCCCGCAACGTGTTCGCCGTTGACGACGGCCTGCGGTTCTTCGACTTCGGCGATGCGCAGTGGGCGCACGTGCTGGAGGTCCTGGCGGTGCCCTACGGCTTCGCGACCCGGGTGACGCACCATCCGTGGGCCGAGATCCTCGACGCCTACGCAGCAGTCTGGTCCGACGTCATCGATGCCGACGCGCTCGAGTCCCTGATGACCCCGGCGATGGTCACCCATGCGGTCAACCGGTCCTTCACGTGGTTGGGCGCCGTCGTCGGGGCGCAGCCCCACGAGCTGGCCGAGTGGGGCGACGCGCCCCTGTACTACCTCAGGCTGGCGCTGGAACCGTTCCCGCCGGCCGACCCCGAGTCCGGCCCCTAGCGACCGGCAGCTAGACGTTGCCCAGCACACGGTCGACGGCGACCTCGACCACCACGCGTTCGGGGTTCTCGCGCGGCACCCGGTAGCGGGCGGCGTACCGGGCGACCGCGTCGGCCACGGCTGCCGTGTCGGTGAGCACCCGGGCCGTGCCCTCGAAGGAGAGCCAGTGGCGGCCGTCCACCTGGCAGACGACCGCTCGCCCTCCGAGAGCCGCGTTGCGCGCCTTGCGACTGGTCCCGCTGGTGATCACCCGGACGACGAGTGCCTCGCTGTCCCAGGTGAATCCGACCGGCACGACGTGCGGAGATCCGTCGGGGCGCAACGTCGTGAGCGTGGCCAGGTGTCGGGCCGTGACGAACTCGAGGGCGGCGGGAGACAGGTCTGCTGGGGCGGTCGACACGAGTGGAGTCTTCCCTAGTGACCCGTGAGGGCGTCGAGCAGACGTCCGAGCCGGGCCGGGTGGCCGGTGCGGGCCTCCTCGCGGTCGGCCGCGTCAGCCAGCCTGAGGCCGGCGTTGATGCCCGCCCACCGCAGGGGTTCGGGCTCCCAGCGACGGCTGCGGTGCCCGACCCACGGCAGCTCCGTCAGTGGCGTGTGCCGACCGGTCACCAGGTCGGCCAGGGTGCGACCCGCGAGGTTCGCGGCCGCGACACCGTCGCCGACGTAGCCACCCGCCCAGCCCAGGCCGGTGGACCGGTCGTGGCCGACCGACGGGTGCCAGTCGCGGGCGATCCCCAGCGGGCCGCCCCAGGCGTGGGTGAAGCGGGCACCCTCGACCTGGGGGAGCAGGTCGGTGAGGGTCGTCCGCAGATCGGCGAAGACCGCCTGCTCGTGGTCGAACTCGGGCTTGATCCGCGACCCGTAGTGGTAGGGGGCTCCTCGTCCGCCGAATGCCAGCCGGTCGTCGGCCGTGCGCTGGCCGTAGATGATCACGTGGCGGTGGTCGCTGAACACCTCGCGCTCGGCGAGCCCGATCGACTCCCACAGGGCTGGCGCGAGCGGCTCCGTCGCGACCACGAGGGAGTAGACCGGGGCGACCGTGCGGCGCTCGCCCGGGAGCAGGGGCGTCCACGCCTCGGTGGCCCGGATGACGTGGCGGGCCACGACGTGACCACCGTCGGACAGCGTGGCTCGTCCCGGCTCGATGGCGCTGACACGCACCCCCTCGACCACCTCGGCGCCCTGCGACCGGACGGTCGCAGCGAGGCCGACGACGAGCCTCCGCGGGTGGACCCGCGCGCAGTGCGGGGTGAACGTCGCGCCCCGGACCCGGCTGGCAGCCAGCCGCTCGGTCGCCTCCGGGGCGTCGAGCCACCGGGTGCCCGTGCCCCACTGCTCCGCGTGGGCCACCTCGGCCCGCGCCCTGACGACCTGGGCGTCAGACCGAGCCAGGGCGAGGGAGCCGCCCTTGCGGAATCCGCACTCGATCCCCGCCGATTCCGTTGCCCTGCCGACCTCGTCGACGGTGTGTCGCAGCTCCTCCAGCATGGCCAGGGCGGCGCCGCGACCCCGGCGCCGGGCCAGGGCCTCGGGACCGACCGGCCACAGCGCGGACACCCAGCCGCCGTTGCGTCCGCTCGCACCGAAGCCGACCTGCTCGGCCTCGAGGACCAGGACGTCGAGCGAGGGGTCCGCCAGGAGCAGGTAGTGGGCGGTCCACAGCCCCGTGAACCCTCCGCCGACGATGACCACGTCGGCGCGGGCCGGCAGGGAAGGTGAGGAGGGCCCGTGTGCCGGCGACGCGGCATACGGGCCCTGCTCGTGCCCGTCACTGGACCACAGGGGTTCGGTCACGGGGCGTCGGCGCGCGTCAGAGGTGCTTCTCGGCGCCCGTGAGCACCGAGCGGAGCCGCGACTCGATGTCGTCGAACTCGGTCTGCCCGATGATCAGCGGGGGCGCGAGCTGGATGACCGGGTCGCCGCGGTCGTCGGCACGGCAGTAGAGGCCGGCATCGAACAGCGCCTTGGACAGGTAGCCGCGCAGCAGCCGCTCGGACTCCGCGTCGTCGAACGTCTCGCGGGTCTCCTTGTCCTTGACCAGCTCGATGCCGTAGAAGTAGCCGGCGCCGCGGACGTCGCCGACGATCGGCAGGTCGAGCAGCTTCTCGAGCGTGGCCCTGAACTTGGGGGCGTTGTCCTTCACGTGCTGGTTCAGTCCCTCGCGCTCGAAGATGTCGAGGTTGGCCATCGCCACCGCCGCGCTGACCGGGTGGCCGCCGAAGGTGTAGCCGTGCGGGAAGTAGGTCGTCCCCTTCTTGAACGGCTCGAAGAGCCGGTCGCTGGCGATCATCGCGCCGATGGGGGAGTAGCCCGAGGTCATGCCCTTGGCGCAGGTGATGATGTCGGGGACGTAGTTGAAGTCGTCGCAGGCGAACATCGAGCCGATGCGGCCGAACGAGCAGATCACCTCGTCGGAGACGAGCAGGACGTCGTACTCGTCGCAGATCTCGCGGACCCGCTCGAAGTAGCCGGGCGGCGGCGGGAAGCAGCCACCAGAGTTCTGCACCGGCTCGAGGAACACGGCGGCCACGGTGTCGGGGCCCTCGAACTCGATGGCCTCGGCGATCCGGTCGGCGGCCCACCGGCCGAACGCCTTCTCGTCGTCGCGCAGGTGCTCCGGGGCACGGTAGGAGTTGGTGTTCGGGACCTTGAAGGCGCCGGGCACGAGGGGCTCGAACATCTCCTTGGCCGCGGGGATGCCGGTGATGGACAGGGCGCCCTGGGGGGTGCCGTGGTAGGCGACCGCGCGGCTGATGACCTTGTGCTTGCCGGGCTTGCCCATCAGCTTGAAGTACTGCTTGGCCAGCTTCCAGGCCGTCTCGACGGCCTCGCCGCCGCCCGTCGTGAAGAACACGCGGTTGAGGTCACCCGGAGCCCCGGCGGCCAGGCGCTCGGCCAGCTCGATGGCACGGGGGTGGGCGTAGGACCACAGGGGGAAGAAGGCCAGCTCCTTGGCCTGCTTGGCAGCTGCCTCGGCGAGCTCCTCGCGGCCGTGGCCGACCTGGACGACGAAGAGCCCGGAGAGCCCGTCGATGTACTCGTTGCCGCGGTCGTCCCAGATCTTGTGACCCTGGCCGCGGGTGATGATGGGGACGCTGTGGCCCAGCCCGCCGTCGCTGCGGTCCTCGAAGACCGAGTGGCGGGTGAAGTGCATCCACAGGTGGTCGCGGGCGGCCTCGCTGTGCAGCGTGCCCAGCGGTGTGTGGGTGTCGCTGGACGGTTCGTAGATGGACAGGTCAGTGGTCATCGAGTACCCCAGTTGTAGTGCTGTTTGTTGAGTTTCAGGTAGACGAACGTCTCGGTGGTCTGCACCCCCGGGAGGGTGCGGATGCGCCGGGTCAGCAGGTCGAGCAGCTCGGCGTCGTCCTCGCAGACGACCTCGGCCAGCAGGTCGAAGGAGCCTGCCGTCGTGACGACGTAGGAAACCTCCGACATGGCGGTCAGGGCGTCGCCGACCGGGAGCAGGTCGCCGTCGACGCGGATGCCGATCATGGCCTGGCGGCGGAAGCCCACCTGCAGGGGATCGGTGACCGCGACGATCTGCATGACCTCCTGGTCCAGGAGCCGCTGCACGCGCTGGCGCACCGCCGCCTCGGACAGGCCCACGCGCTTGGCGATCGTCGCGTAGGACTGCCGACCGTCCACCTGCAGCTGCTCGATGATCGCCTTCGACACGTCGTCGAGGCGCACATCGGTGCTGGTGCTGGCGGGCCGGGTCACGGTGGCCATGGTGTCCTTCGAAACCGCTTCGCGCAAGTCCCAACACGACGGAATCGGTGGCCTCCGCACCAAAATGACAACGCTTTCCGCATTCCAGGGGTCGGAACCTATTGAAATCCGCTGTGGGGCGGCTACAGTGCCACACACCGGAATCAGTACCCGATCCGCATTGGAGCATCAGTGACTGCCACGTCCGCGGGCCCCCGCGTCCTGCGCAACTTCATCAACGGCGAGTTCGTGGAGGCGCGCAGCGATGCGACCTCCGACATCGTCAGCCCGGTCACCGCCCAGGTGGTCGCCACAGCCCCCGTCTCGACCGCGGACGACGTCGACGCCGCCTACGCCTCCGCGGCCAAGGCCTTCGAGGAGTGGGGTCAGACCACCCCCAGCGAGCGGCAGCAGGCGCTGCTCAAGTTCGCCGACGCGATCGAGAAGCGCGCCGACGAGTTCGTGAAGCTCGAGTCGGAGAACACCGGCAAGCCGCACGCCCTGACGGCGAGCGAGGAGCTCCCGCCGATGGTCGACCAGCTGCGCTTCTTCGCCGGCGCCGCGCGGGTGCTCGAGGGCCGCGCCGCGGGGGAGTACCTGAAGGGGCACACGAGCTGGGTCCGCCGCGAGCCGATCGGGGTCGTCGGCCAGGTGACCCCCTGGAACTACCCGATGATGATGGCCGTCTGGAAGATCGGTCCGGCCCTGGCTGCCGGCAACACCATCGTCCTCAAGCCCTCCGACACCACTCCCGAGACGACGCTGCTGATGGCAGAGATCGCCTCAGAGTTCCTGCCGCCGGGCACCTTCAACGTCGTCACGGGTGACCGCGACACCGGCCGCGCGGTCGTCGAGCACAAGACCCCCGCCCTCGTCGCCATCACCGGCTCCGTGAGGGCCGGGATGCAGGTCGCCGAGAGTGCCAGCCGCAACCTCAAGCGGGTCCACCTCGAGCTCGGAGGCAAGGCCCCCGTCATCGTGTTCGACGACGCCGACATCGAGGCAGCGGTCGAGGGCATCGCCATCGCCGGCTACTTCAACGCCGGGCAGGACTGCACGGCCGCCACCCGCGTGCTGGCCGCGCCGCGCATCCACGACGACTTCGTCGCGGCCCTGGGGGAGTATGCCAAGAACTCTGCGACGGTGGGTCTGCCCGACAACGACGACGCGCTGCTCGGCCCGGTCAACAACCGTGGCCAGCTCGAGCGCATCGAGGGGTTCCTGTCGCGGCTGCCCGACCACGCGTCGGTCGCCGCCGGGGGACACCGGATGGCCGGCCTGGGCGACGGCTTCTTCCTCGAGCCGACCGTGCTGTCCGGGCTGCAGCAGGACGACGAGGCCATCCAGGACGAGATCTTCGGCCCGGTCATCACCGTCCAGCGCTTCACCGACGAGGCGGAGGCGCTGCGGTGGGCCAACGGGGTCGACTACGGACTGGCCTCCAGCGTCTGGACCAAGGACTTCGGTCGGGCGATGCGGGTGTCCAAGTCCCTCGACTTCGGCTGCGTATGGATCAACACGCACATCCCGATCGTCGCCGAGATGCCCCATGGCGGGTTCAAGAAGTCCGGCTACGGCAAGGACCTGTCCATGTACGGCTTCGAGGACTACACCCGCATCAAGCACGTCATGGCCAACATCGACAGCTGACCGACGCCACCCGCGCGCACCCCGACGCGCGTCCCACGCCCCGACGGCACACCCCACCCCGCAGGAGAGACCGATGAACGAACAGACCCCCGTCACCCCCATGCAGGCAGCCTTCCTGCGCGGTGTGCTGAGTCGGCGCACCCTGATGGTCGGTTCCGCCGGTCTCGGGGTGTCGGCCCTCGCAGCGTGCGGATCCAAGGGCAAGACGGCCACGAACTCGGGCAGCAGCACCACCGCACCGACGGCCAAGGCGGCCCAGGACATGTCCGACACCGAGAAGGTCATCAACTGGTCGAACTGGCAGCAGTACATCGACGTCTCGGAGGACGAGAAGAGCCGCCCGACACTGGACGCCTTCACCAAGGCCACCGGGATCAAGGTCAACTACACCGAGGACTACAACGACAACGACGAGTTCTACGCCAAGGTGCGGCCGCTGCTGGCCGGCGRCCAGGACACTGGTCGCGACGTCTGGTGCTCCACCGACTGGATGGTGGCCCGGCTGATCCGTCAGGGGTACGTGCAGCCGCTCGACAAGGCCAACATCCCGAACGCCAAGAACCTCGAGGCCGCCTTCCAGGACGTGTCCTTCGACCCCGGCCGCAAGTACTCCCTGCCGTGGCAGGCCGGCTTCGCCTGCATCGGGTACAACACGAAGGCGACGGGGGGCAAGAAGATCGAGACGATCACCCAGCTGCTCACGGACCCGTCGCTCAAGGGCAAGGTCACCCTGCTGTCGGAGATGCGCGACACCGTCGGACTGGTCCTGCTCGACCAGGGCAAGGACCCCTCCAACTTCACCGATGCCGACTTCAAGGCCGCGATCGACATGATCCAGAAGGCCAAGGACGCGGGTCAGATCCAGAAGTTCACGGGCAACGAGTACACCGACGGGCTCAGCGCCGGCGACATCGCCGCCTGCGTTGCCTGGTCGGGTGACGTGGCATCGCTCGGGCTCGACGCCCCCGAGCTCGGCCTGACGCTCCCCGCGGCGGGATACACCCTGTGGTCGGACAACTTCGTGATCCCCGCGATGGCCAAGCACAAGAAGAACGCCGAGAAGCTGATCGACTACTACTACGACCCCAAGGTGATGGGCGAGGTCGAGGCCTGGGTCAACTACATCTCGCCGGTGACCGGAACCAAGGACGCCGTCGTGGCCATCGACAAGAGCCTGGGCGCCAACCAGCTCATCTTCCCCTCGGCCGAGACGTTGTCCAAGGCGAAGAAGTTCCGCGACCTCACTGCCAAGGAAGAGTCCGAGTACACCCGCATGTTCACCAACCTGGCGACGGGCTGATGGCGACGGAGACGTCCGGGGACCTGCGGCTGACCGGTCTGACCAAGCACTTCGACTCCTTCACCGCGGTCCACCCCATGGACCTGGTGATCCCCCAGGGCTCCTTCTTCGCGCTGCTGGGCCCATCGGGCTGCGGCAAGACCACGACCTTGCGCATGGTGGCCGGGCTCGAGCAGCCGAGCGGTGGACGGATCCACATCGGCGACACGGACATCACGGACAGCAAGGCGCACCAGCGCAACGTCAACACGGTGTTCCAGTCCTACGCGCTCTTTCCGCACATGAGTGTCATCGACAACGTCGAGTTCGGCCTCAAGCGGCGAGGCGACAAGGCCGCCAAGGCCAAGGCCAAGGAGGTCCTGGAGCTCGTGCAGCTCGGGGAGGTCGCGAGGAAGAAGCCGGCGCAGCTGTCGGGCGGCATGCAACAGCGCGTGGCGCTCGCCCGTGCGGTCGTGAACCGCCCGGACGTGCTGCTGCTCGACGAACCCCTCGGCGCCCTCGACCTCAAGCTCCGCCGCCAGATGCAGATCGAGCTCAAGCGCATCCAGCAGGAGGTCGGCCTCACGTTCATCCACGTCACCCACGACCAGGAGGAGGCCATGACCATGGCCGACACCATCGCGGTGATGAACGCCGGCCGCATCGAGCAGCTCGGCGACCCGGCGACGCTCTACGAACGCCCCGCGTCGACCTTCGTGGCCAACTTCCTGGGCCAGTCGAACCTGCTCAAGGCGACGGTGACGGGTGGTGCGACCGGCGCGGAGGTGCCGGTCACGGCCTACGACACGTCACTCACGGTGTCGGCTGACCACCTGCCCGAGGGCACCAAGGAGATCTGGCTCGGGGTGCGCCCCGAGAAGCTCCGTCTGGGGGAGCACGGTGGACCCAACCGCCTCAGCGGCACGGTCACCGACGTGTCCTTCTCGGGGGTGGCGACGCAATACCTCGTGCGTATGCCGTGGGGCCAGGAGCTCACGGTCGTGCAGCAGAACGACGGGTCGGGTCGGGCGCGACGGGGTGACGACGTCACCGTGTCGTGGGCGGCCGAGCACGGGTTCGCGCTCGACGCGGCGCAGGCGGCTGACGCCGGCGTCGAGGAGGAGGGGTAGTGGCCGAGGTCGCGGCGATCGGCGGGGGCGCACCCGTCAACAAGCCGGTCCGCCGGGGTCGCTGGGTTCCCTACGCCCTGCTCGCCCCCGGTCTGCTGTGGCTGCTCGTCTTCTTCGTCGCGCCGATGGTGACGCTGGGGTCCCAGTCGCTGCAGGAGGGCAACGTCGACGAGGGCTACACGTTCACGGGCAACGTGGGCATCTATGCCGACGCCTTCCAGCGCTACTGGCCGCACCTCTTGCGGTCGATCGGCTACGCCGGCAGCGCGACGATCCTTGCCCTGCTGCTCGGGTACCCGCTGGCGTACTTCATGGCCCAGAAGGCCGGTCGCTGGAAGAACATCCTGCTCGTCCTGGTGATCGCGCCGTTCTTCACCAGCTTCCTCATCCGCACGCTGGCGTGGCGCAACATCCTGTCCGACGACGGCCCGGTGGTGGCGTTGGCCCAGTCGACAGGCCTCACGAGCCTGTTGCAGGCCGTGGGCCTCACCGACAACGACACCCTCCTGGCGTCCAAGTTCGCGGTGATCTGTGGACTCACCTACAACTTCCTGCCCTTCATGATCCTGCCCCTGTACGCCTCACTGGAGCGCCTCGACAGTCGCCTCGTCGAGGCGGCCGGCGACCTCTACGCCTCCCCGAGGGAGGCGTTCCGGCGGGTCACGTGGCCGTTGTCGCTGCCCGGGGTGGTGGCCGGCACCCTGCTCACGTTCATCCCCGCCGCGGGCGACTTCATCAACTCGCGACTGCTCGGCAACACCCAGACCGTGATGATCGGCCAGGTCATCGACAGCCAGTTCCTGCGGGTGCTCGACTACCCCCTGGCAGCGGCGCTGTCGTTCATCCTGCTCATCCTGATCGTCGCCCTGGTCGCGGCCTACGTGCGCAAGGCCGGCACCGAGGAGCTGGTCTGACATGGCCGTCCTCGCCTGGATCCGCCGGCACCTCGTCGCCTTCGCGGCCTTCGCCGTGCTGCTCTACCTGCTCATCCCGAACGTCGTCGTGGCGGTGTTCTCCTTCAACGACCCGGTGGGCAAGTTCAACTACAACTGGGCACGCTTCTCGACGGACGCGTGGACGAACCCGTGCGGGTCTCCCGGGATCTGCAGCTCGCTGGGGCTCAGCCTGCGGATCGGGGTGACCGCCTCCGTGGTCGCCACGGTCCTCGGCACGATGGTCGCCCTCGCCCTCGGCCGCTACCGGTTCCGCGGACGGGCTGCGACCAACCTGCTCATCTTCGTCCCGATGGCCACACCCGAGGTCGTCATGGGCTCCAGCCTGCTGACCCTCTTCCTCATGCTGGGGATCCCCTCGGGTGCGACGGCGATCCTCATCGCGCACATCATGTTCTGCGTCTCGTTCGTGGTGGTCGCGGTCAAGGCGAGGGTGGCCACGCTCGACCCGCGGCTCGAAGAGGCGGCGGCCGACCTGGGTGCCACACCCGCCCAGACGTTCCTGCGGGTGACCCTGCCCCTGGCGGCCCCTGGCATCGCGGCGGGTGCGCTGCTGGCCTTCTCGCTCAGCTTCGACGACTACATCATCACCAACTTCAACGCCTCACCGAGCTCGATCACCTTCCCCATGTTCGTCTGGGGCGCTGCCCAACGCGGTGTCCCGGTCCAGGTCAACGTCATCGGCACCGTCATGTTCCTGGCGGCCCTCGCGTTCGTGATCGGCGGACAGCTCCTCTCCAGCCGCCGTCAGAAAGCAGCCTGATCCACCATGCGCATCCTGATGATCGGCGCCGGCGGCGTCGGTGACGCTGCCGCACGCATCGCGGTCGAACGGGACTTCTTCGAGTCCTTCGTCGTGGCCGACTACGACCTCTGTCGCGCCCAGGCCACCGTCGAGGCGGCGACGGCCCGGCGCGACGGCGAGGGGCGCTTCGTCGCGGCCCAGGTCGACGCGTCCGACGAGGGCGCCGTGGCCGCGCTGGCTCGCGAGCACGGTGCGACGCACGTCTTCAACGCCGTCGACCCCCGGTTCGTCATGCCGATCTTCCGTGGTGCCCTCGCGGCCGGTGCGGGCTACCTCGACATGGCGATGAGCCTGTCCCGCCGCCACCCCGAGGAGCCCTACGCGAAGGTCCACGTGAAGCTCGGTGACGAGCAGTTCGCCATGGCGGGGGAGTGGGAGGGCGCCGGCCAGCTGGCTCTGCTGGGGATCGGTGTCGAGCCCGGGCTGTCGGACGTCCTCGCCCGCTATGCGTCCGACCACCTCTTCGCGACGATCGAGGAGCTCGGCACCCGTGACGGTGCCAACCTCGCGGTCCTCGACGAGGACGGCAACGAGACCTTCGCGCCGAGCTTCTCGATGTGGACCATCATCGAGGAGTGCCTCAACCCGCCGGTGGTCTGGGAGCGCTCGCGGGCCGATGCAGGTGGGGGAGACGTCGAGGCGGGCTTCTTCACCCTGCCGGCGTTCAGCGAGCCTGAGGTCTTCGAGTTCCCCGAGGGCATCGGGCCCGTGGAGTGCGTCCACGTCGAGCACGAGGAGGTGCTCCTCATGCCCCGCTGGCTCGACGCGCAGAGGGTGACCTTCAAGTACGGCCTCGGTGACGAGCTCATCACCATCCTTCGGACCCTGCACACCCTCGGCCTCGACGGCACCGACCCGGTCACCGTCAAGGGGGTGGAGGTGTCGCCCCGCGACGTCGTCGCCGCGGTGCTGCCCGACCCCGCGACCATCGGCCCGCGGATGAAGGGCAAGACCTGTGCCGGTGTCTGGGTCACGGGCACCGGCAAGGACGGTCAGCCGCGCAGCACCTACCTCTACCACGTGGTGGACAACGAGGAGACGATGCGCGAGTACGGCGCCCAGTGCGTCGTCTGGCAGACCGCGGTGAACCCCGTGGTGGCCTTGGAGCTGTTGGCGAACGGCAGGTGGAGCGGATCCGGCGTCCTCGGCCCGGAGGCCTTCGACGCGGTCCCGTTCCTCGAGCTCCTGGCTGCGCCCAAGCCCGACGGGTACGGCTCGCCCTGGGGCCTGGAAGACCGCTGATTCCATGACCTCGAAACGGCACTAGGGTCGAATCATGACTCGATACGGGCAGCAGTACGGCCCCGACTTCACCTTCCTCGGCGTGGACCGCTGCGACCTCGATGACGAGAGCACGTATGCCGACGCCGACGTCGTGATCCTCGGTGCGCCCTTCGACGGGGGCACCTCACACCGGCCCGGGACGCGCTTCGGACCCCAGGCGATCCGGATGACCGACTACCTGCCGCACGACGGGTCGCGACCCTCGCTTGCGCTGCGAACCGATGGCCTCGTCGACCTCCGGGTCGTCGACGCGGGTGATGTCGAGATGTACTCCGGCGACATCGAGCGCTCCCTGCCCAAGCTCGAGGCCGCGGTCGAGCGCGTCACGCGCGCGGGCGCCATACCCGTCGTCCTCGGTGGCGACCACTCGATCGCCTTCCCGGACGCCAAGGGCGTCGCGAACGTCCTGGGCCACGGCCGCATCTCGATGATCCACTTCGACGCGCACGCCGACACCGGTGACATCGAGTTCGGTTCCCTGTGGGGGCACGGTCAGCCGATGCGCCGGCTCATCGAGTCGGGTGCGCTGCGAGGCGACCGGTTCCTCCAGGTCGGGCTGAGGGGGTACTGGCCGCCGCCGGAGACGCTCGACTGGATGGCCGGTCAGAAGATGCGCTCGTTCGAGATGACGGAGATCGTGCACCGGGGCCTCGACGAGGTGCTGACCGAGGCGTTCACCATCGCCATGGACGACTGCGATGGCGTCTTCCTGTCGGTGGACATCGACGTCTGCGACCCGGGCCACGCCCCCGGCACCGGCACCCCGGAGCCCGGTGGGCTCTCGGCCAGACAGCTGCTCGACGCCGTCCGTCGGATCTGTCTGGAGCTCCCGGTCGTCGGTGTCGACATCGTCGAGGTGAGCCCTCCGTACGACCATGCGGACATCACCGCCGCGCTCGCGAACCGCGTTGTCCTCGAAGCGCTTTCGGCCATCGCCCGCAAGAGGCAGGACGAGCGGGACGGGACCCGCTGGGACCCGTCGCAGCCGCTGCTCGCCGGGCGCAACGGAGCCATTCCCGAGGGGCACATCCCGCAGCACCACCACACCCACGCAACACACGACCAGGCAGCGCACGACCACGCACCGGAGGACCACGGCTGATGGCCACCACTCAGAAGTCACTCATCGACTCGGTTCCCAAGGGACTGTTCATCGGCGGCGCATGGCGCGACGCCACGGGTGAGGGAACCCTCGCCGTCGAGGACCCGGCGAGCGGTGCCACGCTCGCCCTCGTCGCCGACGCGACGGTGGCCGATGGCAAGGCCGCGCTCGATGCGGCCGTTGCGGCCCAGGCCGACTGGGCCCGGACCCCGCCCCGCGACCGGGGCGAGATCCTGCGCGCCGCGTTCGAACGGATCACCGAGCGGGCCGAGGACTTCGCCACGCTGATGACCCTCGAGATGGGCAAGACGCTGGCCGAGTCGCGCGGTGAGGTGACCTACGGCGCCGAGTTCTTCCGCTGGTTCTCCGAGGAGGCCGTCCGCATCCACGGTCGCTGGTCGACGGCGCCCAACGGCGCGACCCGGCTGCTCACGATGAAGAAGCCGGTCGGTCCGACCCTGATGATCACGCCGTGGAACTTCCCGCTGGCGATGGGCACTCGCAAGATCGGTCCGGCCATCGCGGCCGGCTGCACCATGGTCGTGAAGCCGGCCAGCCAGACTCCGCTGACGATGCTCGCCCTGGCAGAGCTGTTGCGCGAATGTGGGCTTCCCGCAGGTGTCCTCAACGTCGTCACGACCTCCCACACCGGTGACGTGATGGAACCCCTCATCCGCGACTCCAGGCTGCGCAAGCTGACCTTCACGGGCTCGACCGGGATCGGTCGCCGGCTGGTCGAGCAGTCGGCCGAGCAGCTGCTGAGGGTCTCCATGGAGCTCGGTGGCAACGCCCCGTTCATCGTGTTCGAGGATGCCGACCTCGACCACGCGGTGGACGGCGCGATGCTCGCCAAGATGCGCAACATCGGTGAGGCGTGCACCGCGGCCAACCGCTTCTTCGTGCACGAGAGCGTCGCAGACGAGTTCGCGAAGAAGTTCGCCTCACGGATGGCCGGTCTGACCCTCGGCAAGGGCACCAGGAAGGGGGTCGACGTCGGCCCGCTCATCGACGCGAAGGCGCGTGACGCCGTGAGCGAGCTCGTCGAGGACGCCAGGGCCAAGGGCGGCACGGTCCTGACCGGCGGGGGACAGGTGAAGGGCCGGGGGTACTTCTTCGAGCCGACCGTGATCAGCGGGGTGCCCATGACCGCGCGGGTCATGAGCGAGGAGATCTTCGGACCGGTGGCCCCGATCGCCACCTTCCGCACCGAGGCCGAAGCCATCGCGAAGGCCAACAGCACGGAGTTCGGCCTCGCGTCGTACGTTTTCACGAACGACCTCGGCCGGGTGATCCGGGTCAGCGAGGCGCTGGAGTACGGGATGATCGGGATCAACCAGGGGATCATCTCCAACCCGGCCGCTCCCTTCGGTGGCGTCAAGGCGTCCGGCTTCGGCCGGGAGGGTGGCTTCGAGGGCATCGACGAGTACCTCGAGACCACCTATGTCGGAATTGCCCCCTAAACACCGAACTGGGGTCATCCGTTCGGTGCCAAAGTTGACCGAACCGCTTCCACCGGACGCACATCGACTGTTCAATCTGTCGCATGACCAGCGCTGAAGCGGGAGCGAGTGTCTTGTCCATCACCGGGGAGCCGGCAGTGCAGTCGCGCAACACGGGCCGACTGCGATCCCTTGCCGATGTCCTCGTCGAGACGGACGAGAAGCTCCGGCTGGGCCAAACCGCTGGAGCGCGGGTCTGGCCGACCGGCTTCGACGCCCTGGACGTGGCCCTGACCGGCGGCTTCCGCTCGGGTGAGCTGGTCCTGCTCGGTGGGCCGCAGGGCCTGGGCAAGACCGCGATGGCACTGCAGATGCTGCGCAACGCCGTCGCCGCCAACCGCAGCGCCGTGCTGTTCTCGTACGAGCACGACGCCCACAGCATCCTCGAGCGGCTCATCGCGATCGAGGCGGGAGCCATCGCCGGCACCGACGCCGTCGGGCTGAACAAGATCAGGGCCGGCTTCGAAGCCAGGCACAGCCGCACGAAGTCGATGCGCGAGCGCTTCGGTGAGACCGTGGGCGGCATGGAGGCCGTCGAGGCTCTCGAGAGCTATGGCCAACGCCTGCACGTGCACACCTCGAGCGGGATGCACACCACGCTCGACGAGATCCGCGCCGCGGTTGCCGAGATCATCGAGACCGATGGACGACCGCCGCTGGTCCTGGTCGACTACCTCCAGAAGGTGCCGGTGGCCGGCGCCATGGGAGAGGAAGAGCGAGTCTCCATCGTCGTGGAGCGACTCAAGGACATGGCTCTCGAGCTGGGCGTCCCGGTCCTGGCGATCGTGGCGGCCGACAAGTCCAGCCTGGTGGCCGGCCGACGGATGCGGGTCAACGACCTGCGTGGCTCGTCGGCGCTCGCCTACGAGGCCGACGTCGTGCTGATCCTCAATGACAAGTACGACATCGTCGCCAAGCACCACCTCGTCTACCACCTCGGCAACGCCGAACGCTTCCGCCACTGGGTCGTCATGTCGATCGAGAAGAACCGCAACGGCGCAGACCACCTCGAGCTCGAGTTCCAGAAGCGGTTCGACCAGGGCCGGTTCGAGCCGGCTGGACGGGTCGTCGAGGAGCAGCTCATCGAGGAGCGCGTCTTCCAGGAGTAGGCGTGCCCTCACTGGGACACGGTGACCCGTCAGGGATCGGGCACCGCGCGCCGAGTCGCCGGGTGCGAGGACGCCGAGGGCTGCCTTATGGTCGGGAGCATGCCGGCCGTCCAGAGCAGACCCGAGGGTGGTGTCCGCTGATCCGCATCCTGGGACCTGACGTGCCCGTCACCGAGGTCGTGCGAGACGCCCAGCGCGACGGTGACGACGTCTGCGTCGTGCCCGCAGGCGCCACCAAGGCGGAAAGCCTCGACCTGTTCGCGGAGGTGCTGGACTTCCCGGACTGGTTCGGCCGCAACCTCGATGCCCTCGCCGACTGCCTCCACGACTTCGCCGAGCAGCCGTTGGACGGTGCGCGGGCGCGCCACCTGGTGTGGGCCGGCGCCGCGACCCTGCGTCGGCACCACCACGAGACCTACGAGGACATCGCGGGCGTCCTCGACGAGGTGAGCCAGGACCACGCCGGTTTCGTCGTGACGATCCTCGACCGCTCGGGATCGCTGTGACCGGTGTCGTCCACTGGTTCCTCCTGCGCCCCCTGCTGCACCTCAGCGGCAGCAGCTTCGTCGTGGACAAGCTGCTCCACGTCGTGGTCCCCGTGCTCGCGGTGTTCGCCTGGATCGTGGCGGGGCCGCGGGGACAGGCCGCGCGCCCCCAGGTGCTCGGGTCCCTGCTGTGGCCGCTGCTCTGGGGCGCGTTCACGCTGGTTCGTGGGTCGGTCACCGCCTGGTGGCCCTACCCGTTCCTGGACGTCGACACGCTCGGCTGGGGTCGGGTACTCCTGAGCCTCGCCGGTGTCGCCGTCCTGTTCGCGGCCTGCGGCGCCTGCTTCGTCGTTCTCGACAGGTGGCTGGGCCGACGACCGACGCCCACGTCCTGAGCGGGGTGGGACAGGTGTCGCGCCGTCATGCGCGACAATGAACCAGTGACTTCCCCGCGCAGCGTCGCCGTCCTCGGCTCGACCGGCTCCATCGGCACCCAGGCCCTGGACGTCATCGCGCGCAACCCCGAGCTCTTCCGTGTGGTCGCCCTCTCAGCAGGGTCCAACCTCGACCTCGTCGCCGAGCAGGCCGTCACCTTCGAGGTGGACCTCGTCGCGGTCGCCCGCGGCACACACGAGCAGGTCGCCGAGGCGATCGGTGCGTATGCCGCGCGGGCCGGCCGCCCGGCATACCGGCCCCAGGTCGTGGTCGGGCACGACGCGGCGGTGGTGGCGGCTGGGTGTGGCGCCGACGTCGTCCTCAACGGGATCACGGGGGCCATCGGGCTGCGCCCGACGCTGGCCGCGCTGGCGGAGGGCTCGACGCTGGCGCTGGCCAACAAGGAGTCGCTCATCGTGGGCGGCCCCCTGGTCAAGGCCGCCGCGAAGCCGGGCCAGCTCGTGCCCGTCGACTCCGAGCACTCCGCGATTGCCCAGTGCCTGCGTGGGGGTCGCGCCGACGAGGTGCGCCGGCTGGTGGTCACGGCGAGCGGTGGACCGTTCCGTGGGCGCAGCCGCGAGTCGTTGCGTGACGTGACCCCCGCAGAGGCGCTCGCACACCCGAACTTCTCGATGGGGCGGGTGATCACGACCAACTCGGCAACCCTGGTCAACAAGGGGCTCGAGGTCATCGAGGCGCACCTGCTCTTCGACATCCCGTTCGACCGGATCGACGTCGTCGTCCACCCGCAGCAGCTGATCCACTCGATGGTGGAGTTCGTGGACGGGTCCACGATCGCGCAGGCCGGCCCCCCGCGGATGCTCGTGCCGATAGCCCTCGGGCTGTCCTGGCCCGACCGCCTGGCCGACGTCGACGTCCCCGTGGACTGGACGCGGGCGCAGTCGTGGGACTTCGAACCGCTCGACGACGAGGCCTTCCCGGCCGTGCGGCTGGCCCGACAGGTCGGCGAGGCCGGTGGCACCAGTCCAGCGGTCTACAACGCAGCCAACGAGGTCGCCGTCGATGCCTTCCACGACGGTCACATCGGCTTCGTCGAGATCGTCGACACGGTGGCCAGGGTCGTGGAGATCCACGGGTCCGGCAGCGCGCGGGGGATCGAATCAGGGACACTGTCCGTTGAGGACGTGATGCGCGCCGACGGGTGGGCGCGCGACGAGGCACGGAAGGTGCTGGGTTTGCAGACTGGATCGATGACCGAGACACCACTCGCGGACACCGAGGGGGCGCTTCGCTGATGACGGTCCTGCTGTACGTGCTCGGCGTGCTCTTCGTGGTCCTGGGGGTGGGCCTGTCGATCGGGCTGCACGAGGTCGGTCACCTCGTCCCGGCCAAGAAGTTCGGCGTCAAGGTCACCCAGTACATGGTCGGCTTCGGCCCGACCGTCTGGTCCACGAGGCGGGGCGAGACCGAGTACGGCATCAAGGCCATCCCGCTCGGGGGCTACATCCGGATGATCGGCATGTTCCCGCCGCGGCCGGGCGACAAGCCCGGCACGTTGCGCGTGTCGAGCACCGGCCGGTTCACCCAGCTCGCCGACGAGGCACGCCAGCTCAGCCTCGAGGAGATCCGGCCCGGCGACGAGGACCGCGTCTTCTACAAGCTGTCGGTGCCCAGGAAGGTCGTCGTCATGATGGGCGGCCCGGTGATGAACCTGGTCATCGCCGTCGTGCTGCTCACCGGCCTGGTGACCATCTACGGCATGCAGGTGGAGAAGGACGGGGCGGTCGTGGCCTCGGTCAGCGAGTGCGTCGTGCCCGCAAGCCAGGCGGCTGCCAAGACGACCTGTGCCGCCTCCGACCCCAAGACCCCGGCCTACATCGCCGGCATCCGGCCGGGCGACCGCATCCTGTCCATCGCCGGCCAACCCATCAAGCGCACCACCGACGTCGGCAAGCAGATCCGGCCCAGGGTCGGCGAGCAGACCGAGATCGTGGTGCTGCGCGACGGCGCCGAGCAGACCCTCCAGGTCAGCCCGATCCGCAACACCGTGCAACAGGTCGGCCCGGACGGCGCCCCGCTGGTGGATGCCGACGGTCAGCCCGTGGTCCTCGAAGCCGGGTTCCTGGGGGTCTCGTCGGCCCCCGTCCTGGCCCTCGAGCGTCAGAGCGTCACGGTCGTCCCCGGCATCCTCGGCGAGCAGGTCTCGCACATCGCCGGAGTGCTCCTGCACATCCCGCAGCGGATGACCGACGTCGCGCAGGCGGCCTTCGGCTCCGAGGAACGCGACCCGAACGGGCCTGTGTCCGTGGTCGGCGTGGGCCGGATGGCCGGCGAGATCTCGTCAGGTTCGGTCGAGGGACTCGACGAGAGCCTTGCCGGCAAGATCGCGATCCTCGTCAACCTGATGGCCGGGCTCAACCTCGCCCTGTTCGTCTTCAACCTGATCCCGCTGCTGCCCCTGGACGGCGGCCACGTCGCGGGAGCACTGTGGGAGGGGCTCAAGCGCAACGCGGCACGCCTGCTGAACCGCCCCGACCCCGGCCACGTGGACGTCGCCAAGGCCTTGCCGGTCGCCTATGCGGTGTCCTCGGTGCTGATCGTGATGTCCGCGCTGCTCATCTACGCCGACTTCGTCAAGCCCGTCAAGCTCGGCTGACCCGGCCCCGGGTCGGCCATGCTGTGACGTAGAGCCGGCTTCGAGCCGGTGTCGAGCCTGCGCCAAGCCGGCGTCGGCCTCCACCCCTCTCTGGGAGATACTGCACCCATGACTGTTGGACTCGGTATGCCGGCCCTGCCCCCGCCCGTGCTCGCGCCCCGCCGCAAGACGCGCAAGATCAAGGTCGGCAAGGTCGAGGTGGGCGGTGACGCCCCCATCTCGGTGCAGTCGATGTGCACCACCCAGACGACCGACATCAACTCCACGCTGCAGCAGATCGCCGAGCTGACCGCGTCCGGGTGCGACATCGTCAGGGTCGCGTGCCCGACCCAGGACGACGCCGACGCGCTGCCCACGATCGCGCGCAAGTCCCAGATCCCGGTCATCGCGGACATCCACTTCCAGCCCAAGTACGTCTTCGCCGCGATCGACGCCGGCTGCGCCGCGGTGCGCGTCAACCCCGGCAACATCCGCAAGTTCGACGACCAGGTCAAGCAGATCGCGGCAGCGGCCAAGGACGCCGGCGTCTCGATCCGGATCGGCGTCAACGCGGGGTCGCTCGACCCGCGCCTGCTCGAGAAGTACGGCAAGGCCACCGCCGAGGCCCTGGTCGAGTCGGCCGTGTGGGAGGCGTCCCTCTTCGAGGAGCACGACTTCCACGACTTCAAGATCTCGGTCAAGCACAACGACCCGGTCGTCATGGTCAAGGCCTACGAGATGCTCTCCGAGCGGGGTGACTGGCCCCTGCACCTCGGGGTGACCGAGGCCGGGCCGGCCTTCCAGGGCACCATCAAGTCCGCCACCGCCTTCGGTGCGCTGTTGTCCAAGGGCATCGGCGACACCATCCGCGTCTCGCTGTCGGCGCCTCCCGTCGAGGAGGTCAAGGTCGGCAACCAGATCCTGCAGTCGCTCAACCTCAAGCCGCGCAAGCTCGAGATCGTGTCCTGCCCCTCGTGCGGGCGGGCGCAGGTCGACGTCTACAAGCTGGCCGACGAGGTGACCGCAGGACTCGAGGGCATGACGGTCCCGTTGCGGGTCGCCGTCATGGGCTGTGTCGTCAACGGTCCCGGCGAGGCCCGCGAAGCCGACCTCGGCGTCGCCTCGGGCAACGGCAAGGGCCAGATCTTCGTCAAGGGCGAGGTCGTCAAGACCGTGCCCGAGAGCCAGATCGTCGAGACGCTCATCGAGGAGGCCATGCGCATCGCCGAAGAGATGGGCGAGCCGGTCGACGAGGAGAGCGCCGGGGCTCCGTCGGTCACCGTCGGCTGAGCCGCCTCTCGGGTCCGCCCCCACCCACGGACCCGAGAGTGACCTGTGCCCTCAGCTCACCCCTGCGGGAGCAATCGCGGGTCGACGCCCAGCGGCTGGTCGAACGTGACCTCGATGTACTCGTTCGGGTCGGGGACGGTGGCCGAGCGGCCACCGGTGTTGGGGAAGTTGTTGTCGTTCATGACGGCGATGGTCTGGTCGTCCACGACGGCGAGGTCCTCGATCGTCTCGAAGGCGAACGGGAAGAACGCGCCCAGCTTGCCGACGTTGGCCGGGTCGGGAACGGCCAGGAGGTTCACGAGGAGCTGCTTGTCGGCATACCCGTCGTGGTCCTTGTCCTTGAGGTCCACGGTGAAGACCGCCTTGAAGCGCGCCGTCGGTCCCGCTCCGGCATCGCGTTCGACGACGAGGAGCTCGTGGTCGTTGATCGCGATCGCGTCGCCGATCGAGTCCCCGGGGCTCTCGAGGCGGTAGCGCCAGTAGGTGCCGGTGAACTGCGCCCCGAGGTCCTGGTTGACCTTGACCTCGGCGATGCGCAGGTCTGAGGCCAGCCCGGCAGCCTTGTCCTCGGCGAGCGAGCCCTCGAGCATCGGGTAGAGCCGCTGGCCGTTGGGCGACATCGGCAGGCCCTCGAACCCGCGGGAGGATGCGAGGTTGGGCGCCTCCCCGGCAGCGAGGGTCGGGTTCTGGGGGGCCTTCACCCCCGGCGCAGGGACGGGTGCCTCCAGCAGGCGACCATGGTCGTCGGCATGGAGCAGGAAGGGTCCGAACTCGTCGCCGAACCAGAAGGTGCCGTCCGGCGCGACCTGCATGGACTCGGGGTCGAAGTCCCAGCCGGTCAGGACCCGGTCCGGCGTGGGGCAGGTGTAGCCGACAGGCAGGGTCGGCGCCGCCGCGCAGCCCCCGTCGCGCCAGATCGTCCAGTCGACGTGGTGGTCGGGGTCGCTGAGCAGGAACTGCAGACCGAGGTAGGTCGTCGTTCCGGTGGTGGTGTCGGGCCGGATGCGGTTCACGACCAGCTCGAAGTCCTGGCTGTTGCCCTTCTGCCCGTAGCCGTTGTCGGTCATGACGAGGTAGCTGCCGTCGGCGTTGCGGTGCATCGCCGAGAAGCCCTGCACGGGTTGGGCAGGGTACGGACGAGGCACTGCCGTCGTCCCCGTCTGGAAGTACCCCGACGGCGCCGAGCCCGGTCGATAGGTCTCCGCCGGGAGGACCGAGCGCCCGACGAGCCGGGCCTGGGCGGCGGTCGTCGCCGGGTCGGGGTCGATGCCCGAGGGGCCCGCGACGCCGGGAGTGGCGCTGCTGGGGGACGAGGCCAGCGCGGTGGCGCAGAGCGCGCCAGCCGCTGCGCATCCCGCGGCGCGGGTCCAGGCAGAGTTGCGGCGGACGGGACGGGGGCCCGAGGGGGTCCGGTCGTTCGTGGACATGATGCTCTCCTTGGTGATCGTGGTGCGGTCCTTGGTGATCGTCGTGATCGTGGTGGTCGCCGTCGCGCGAGCGGTGACTCGTGGATCCGGAGCAAGCTGCGGCAAACTCGAGGATCCCGGTGCAGACGCCCGGACGTCGTCCGCCAGCGAGTCCGAGTGCGTCGCTCTCCCGGCCACAGCTGTGGACCGCAGGACGACGGGAGGGCGGCGTTCTGCGGCGCGGCGCCGCAGCGGGCCCTAGGCTGGATCCGTGCTGCGCACTCGAAACCCGGTCCACGCGCTGTCGCCCTCGGACCGCGACGCCGCGTTGGAGGTGTGTGCGCGGAACCTGCCGGCGAACGTGTTCGTGGCCGCCCGCCTCCTCGAGGGAGTGCTGAGCAGCCAGCCCGGAACCGTTCTCGGCCACAAGGTCGGTGGCAGCCTCGAGGCGCTGTGCTGGTCCAGTGCCAACCTCGTCCCGGTCGAGGCCGACGAGCAGACGCTGAGCTACTTCGCCGACCGGGTCCGCCGCTGGCGCCGCCACTGCGCCTCGATCCTGGGGCCTGCCGACCAGGTCGCCGAGCTCTGGCGTCACCTGGCCCCCGCGTGGGGACCGGCTCGTGCCGTGCGCGCGAACCAGCCCCTGATGAGCAGCATGGACCGGCCCTCCGCCCTCGGTGTCGAGCTCGACCCGAGGGTGCGTCCGGCCCGCGAGCACGAGGTCGACCTCGTGATGCCCGCGGCAGCGCACATGTTCGAGGGTGAGATCGGCTACCCGCCCTACACCGGCTCCGGCGCGGCATACCGGTCGGCGTTGTTGGCCCTCATCGATCGTGGCCACACGTTCATCGCGGTCGAGGACGGGGCGGTGATCTTCAAGGCCGACGTCGGCAGCGTCGCGCTGGGCTGCGCCCAGCTCCAGGGGGTCTGGCTAGCACCGCACCTGCGGGGGCAGGGGCTCTCCGTACCCCTCATGGCGTCCGTGGTCGAACAGGTGATGGAGACCCGCGCGCGCTGGGTCACGTTGTACGTCAACGACTTCAACGAGAGTGCCAGGGCCACGTATGCGCGGGTCGGCTTCGAGGATGTCGGCACCTTCTCGACCGTGCTGCTCTGATGGACCCCATGCTGGAGTCGGAACCGCGCCCGGACACTCCCGCCGCCGGGAACGCGCTGCTGTGGATGACGGGGTCGCTGACCCTCTTCGGTGCCTTCCTCGTCCTCGTCCCGGGGCGGGAGACAGCGGGGCGCACCTGGCTGTGGGTCGGCCTCGTCCTGCTGGTCGTGGGTGGTGCGACCTTCGCGCTCGCCCTGAGGGCTCGACTGGCCTACCTGCGCGAGCACGGCAGCGACTGAAGGCCCGCCTGCATACCAGACGGCACTGACACTGCATCGGCGTCCCCAGTGAGCGAATTCTATTGTCTGGCAACGGAATTCGTGGTCGCGAAGGCTTGTAGACGGCTGCGGTCTTCGGCTAGGGTGGACATATGTTCGAACTCGCCGCCCTCCACCTCCGACTCCAGGCGGAGCTGGGTCGGGTGCGTGCAATCGGGTCCGATGCGTCGGCCGAGGAGTGGGTGGAGCTGGCGGGTTCGTGCCAACAGCTGCTCAACGTCATCGCGGCAGTGCAGACGGTTGCCCTCGCGCACGTGGCCGCGACCGAGGACGTGGTTCGTGAAGACGGCACCATCGAGGAGGAGTTCCGGGGGCTCGGTCACCAGCGGCTGGACGCCCCGGCGCTCGTGCAGGACCGGTTGGGGCTCACCGCGTCCGGAGCGACTGACCGGGTCGCGACCGCGGTGGACCTCGTGACCCGTCACCCTGCCCTGGTCGAGGCCATGGCGGCGGGCCGGCTCGACGCCTACCGCGCCGGGATCGTTGCGGAAGAACTCGTCGACGCGACGCCGGAGGTGTGCGCCGAGGTGGCCGACAAGATCGGCTCGCGGCTCGGCACCGAAGCGGGAGGTGCGCTGCGCCGCCGGACGCGCCGCGCCCTGGCGTCGGTGGACCCTGACCTCGTCCGGCGCAAGGCCGAACGTGCGCGGGCTGAGCGGTCGCTGCGGCGCAGTGCCTTCGCTCCCGGCGTGGACGAGTGGAGTGCCAAGGTGCCGGTCGAGGAGTCCAGGAGCGCGTGGTCCGTGGTCGACGGGTTGGCCCGGGGCTATGTCACCGACGGCAGGTGCGCGGGCATCGAGCAGGCCCGCGCGGACGCCCTGATGGACCTCATCCACGCCCGGGCCACCGGCGAGGTGACCGTTCACCTGACGGTCCCGGCCAGCGCGGTGGCAAGCGAGGCAGCGGCCGTCCAGGCGACTCACGCCGAGCGCGCAGCGAGTGACGCGGGGGTTGTCCCGGGTCCTTCAGCGGATGCTGCGGAGCTGGTGCCCGTGACGGGCTTCGGTATGCCGGGCGTGACCCACGTGCGCGCCTCCTGGGTCGCGTCGGTGGCGAGGCCGCGGATGCCGCGCGGTCGCGGGAATGGACCGCCGGCGTCAGTCGACGTGGTGGCGTGCGACGACACGTCGGGGGCGCTCACGTCCCTGCCGATGGGTGCGCAGCGTAAAGCCGGCAGACGTCGAGACCTCCCAACCGCCGACCCGGGTCGCTATCGCCCGCCGCAGTGGATGATCGAGTTCGTCAAGGCCAGGGACGGGCAGTGCCGCTTCCCGGGGTGCGCCATCAGTGCGAGGTTCTGCGACGTCGACCACGTGGTGCCCTGGCCGGTGGGCGCGACCGACCCGACCAACCTGGTGTGTCTGTGCCGACGCCACCACCGCATCAAGCAACGGCCGCGGTGGCGAGCGCGACTCGACGCCGACGGCACCTTGGTCTGGACCGATCCCACTGGCCACGAGAGCACGACCCTGCCCCTCGACCACCTCCAGGGTGAGGAGGTGGCGGCGCCACCACCCGTCGTTGCCACGTCGCGGACGGAGTTGGGGTCGGAGTCGGAGTTGCCAGCGGAGCTGGGGCCGTCGGCTTCGGAGTTGGCGGGGGAGTTGCCGTCGGTGTTGGAGGAGGCCTTCGAGCACCTGACCGAAGGCGTCCTCGTCGAACTCGCCTGCCATCCCCGCACCCTCACCGCCCACAACCGCCGCGCCCTGCGGACGGGGCAGCGGATCGACATCAGCCGCATCGAGCGGGTCTCGCCGAGGGGGTGCTCGAGGGTGGAGATCGTCCGGGTGCGCGACCGGCTCGACGTGGACGAGCTCCTGTTCCGCCGCCACCGCCACCGACATCGCTCGAGTTCGCGCCGAATCCGGGGCCTGTCCTCGGATGACCCGCCGCCGTTCTAGGCGACGACGGGGGATGGGAGCCGTGCCTGACAGGATGGCGGCATGCCCCGCACCGTCGCGCCCCTCACCAAGGACATCGTCGGCCTCGCCGGCCTGTTCATCACCTCGGGGACGACCCACCTCGTCAAGCCCGAGGTGTTCGAGCCGCTGGTGCCGAACTCGTTGCCGCGCAGGCGCGAGCTGATCTACCTCTCGGGCGTCGCCGAGCTCGTCTGCGCGGCGGGCCTGCTCCACCCCCGGACCCGCCGGTATGCCGGGTGGGCCAGTGCCGGGCTGCTCCTCGCCATCCTGCCGGGCAACGTCCAGATGAGTGCCAACTACGGCAAGCGGGCGCAGCGGAAGGGGACGCCGGCAGCCCAGGCCGCCTTCGCGGGGACCGTGGCCCGGCTGCCACTCCAGCTCCCACTGATCCGCACCGCGCTCAAGGCCGCGGGCCGCTGACCCGAGGGGGCTTTCGACGCTCCTAGGACGTGGTCTGCTCTGCCGGTTGCCGCGCGTTGTTGTCGGCGCGGTCCCGCGCTGCCTTCGCCTTGGCAGTCCTGAGAGCCTCTTGCTCTCGAGGGTCCATCGATCGCCTTCGTCTGAACGGCCACACGCGAACCACACCCCACCCGCTTCGGAACCCCCGACCCGAACCCACAGACTGGCGCAAAACGGACAGTGTCACAAGCCGCCCGGGGCCAAACCTGCAGGTCACCCCCCGTCGCGTCGATGCAGGACCGCTCTTGTCGGCGGCGCCCGTCCCCACCGCGGAGGCGAGGAGGGAAACCGTGGTGAGCCCGCGGCATACCCACCGATATCCTCTGGGGGTTGTCCGCCAACCGAGGAGTGCCACGTGGCCCTGCGCATGTCGACCCTGTTCCTGCGAACCCTTCGCGAGGATCCGGCCGATGCCGAGGTGCCGAGCCACCGGTTGCTCGTCCGGGCCGGTTACATCCGACGCGTCAGCCCCGGCATCTACACGTGGCTGCCCCTGGGCCTCCGGGTGCTGCGCAAGGTCGAGACCATCGTCCGCGAGGAGATGGACGAGATCGGCGCCCAGGAGCTGCTCTTCCCGGCGCTGCTGCCCAAGGAGCCGTTCGAGGCGAGCGGTCGCTGGACCGAGTACGGCCCCAACATCTTCCGCCTGCAGGACCGCAAGGGCGCCGACTACCTGCTCGGGCCGACCCACGAGGAGATGTTCACCCTCGCGGTCAAGGACCTGTACTCGTCCTACAAGGACCTGCCGCTGGCGATCTACCAGATCCAGACCAAGTACCGCGACGAGGCGCGTCCGCGGGCCGGGGTGCTGCGGGGCCGCGAGTTCGTCATGAAGGACTCCTACTCCTTCGACATCGACGTCGCCGGGCTCGACAAGGCCTACCAGCTGCACCGTGACGCCTACATCCGCATCTTCGACCGGCTCGGCTTCCACTACGTCATCGTCCAGGCGATGGCCGGCGCCATGGGCGGGAGCAAGAGCGAGGAGTTCCTCGCCACCGCCGAGAACGGCGAGGACACCTACGTCCGCTGCCCCCACTGCGGCTATGCCGCGAACGTCGAGGCCGTGCGCGTCCCGGCCCCCGACCCCGTGTCGTATGCCGGGGTGCCGGCCGCGCACGCCGAGGCCACTCCCGACACCCCCACCATCGACACGCTGGTGGCCCACCTCAACGCGCACTTCCCCCGCGAGGACCGGCCCTGGGCCGCGGGCGACACCCTCAAGAACGTCATCGTCACCCTTGTCCACCCCGACGGCACCCGTGAGCCCCTGGCCATCGGCGTGCCCGGTGACCGCGAGATCGACGAGAAGCGGCTCGGTGCCCAGGTCCACCCGGCCGAGGTGGAAGCCTTCGAGGAGAAGGACTTCGCAGCCAACCCGGCGCTCGTCAAGGGCTACATCGGGCCCGGCGCGCTCGGGTCTGAGTCGGCCTCGAAGATCCGCTACCTGCTGGACCCGCGGGTCTCCGAGGGCACCCGCTGGGTCACCGGCGCCGACGAGCCCGGCAAGCACGTCGTCGACCTGGTGGCCGGTCGCGACTTCACCRCCGACGGCACGATCGAGGCGRCCGACGTGCGCCCGGGCGACCTCTGCCCGAGCTGTGGCCACGGGCTGGAGTCCGCCCGCGGCATCGAGATGGGGCACATCTTCCAGCTCGGCACCAAGTTCGCCGAGGCGCTCGACCTCAAGGTGCTGGACCAGAACGGCAAGCTGCAGACCGTGGTCATGGGTTCCTACGGCGTGGGCGTCTCGCGCGCCGTGGCCTGTGTCGCCGAGGGCAACCACGACGAGCTCGGCCTGCGCTGGCCCCGCGAGATCAGCCCGGTCGACGTGCACGTCGTCGCCACCGGCAAGGACGTCACCCGCGACCCCGAGGTCTTCGCCAAGTCGGAGGAGATCACGCGTGCCCTCGAGGCCCAGGGTCTTTCGGTGCTCTACGACGACCGCCAGAAGGTCAGCCCCGGCGTGAAGTTCAAGGACTCCGAGCTCATCGGTGTCCCGACGATCGTCGTGGTCGGCAAGTCCCTCGAGAACGGCATCGTCGAGATCAAGGACCGCGCCACCGGCGAGCGCCGGGAGGTGCCGGTGCAGGACGTCGTGGCCGAGGTCGTCCGCGAGGTCCGCGGCACCGAGGCCAGCGGCACCGAGGCCAGCGGCACCGAAGCCTGATGGGCGGCTCGGCTCCGCTCGAAGCGCTGATCTTCGACTGGGGAGGGACGCTCACGCCCTGGCACGACGTCGACCTGCCCCAGCAGTGGCGCGTCTTCGCCCGGGAGGTGCACGGCCTGCCGGTCGAGGACCCGCGGATGCCCGCCGAGGAGCTCGCCGAGGCGGACTCGCTGGCCATGCGGATCCACGAGGCCGAGGAGAAGGCCTGGTCGCGGGGTCGCCAGAGCCACGAGAGCGCCTCGATCGAGGCGATCCTCGCGGAGGCGGGGGTCGACGCGGACCACGACCGGCACCTCCTGGCGCTCGCGGCATACCGGAGGTTCTGGGAGCCGCACACCCACACCGACCCCCAGGTGCGTCCACTCTGGGAGGGGCTGCACGACCGCGGCCTCAAGGTGGGGGTGCTGTCCAACACCATCTGGAGCCGCGCCTACCACCGTGAGGTGTTCCAGCGGGACGGTGTCCTCGACCTGGTCGACGGCGACGTCTACTCCTCGGAGATCCACGTCGTGAAGCCGCACCCTGAGGCGTTCCTCGCGGCGTGCAAGGCCGTCGACGTCGCGCCGGAGGCTGCGGTCTACGTCGGAGATCGCCTCTTCGAGGACGTCCACGGGCCGCAGCAGGTGGGGATGCGCGCCATCTGGATCCCGCACAGCGACATCCCGGTGAGCCAGCAGGTCGCGGTCGACGTGACCCCCGACGCCCAGGCCCACGAGCTGCTCGACATCCTGGCGATCGTCGACGGCTGGCTGGGGCGGTAGGTGCCGGACGCCGACCTGACGACGGTCCTGCTCATGGCCCTGGCGGGGTTCGGTGCGGGATGGATCGACGCGGTCGTGGGCGGTGGCGGGCTCGTGCAGCTGCCCGCGCTGCTGCTCGGCTTCCCCGGGGCGTCCCCTGCCCAGCTGCTGGCCACCAACAAGATCGCCTCGATCTTCGGCACGACGACGAGCTCGATCACCTACTGGCGCAGGGTGCGTCCCGACCTGCGCACCGCGCTGCCGATGGCGGCCGTCGCCTACCTCGGTGCGGTCGGGGGTGCGTTGCTGGGGCTGCACATCCCGAAGACCGCCTTCAACCCGATCATCCTCGGGATGCTGGTCGTCGTCGGCGCCTACACCGTCGCCAAGCCCTCCCTCGGGGCCGAGACCGCGCTGCGCTTCGCCGGTCACCGGCACACCGTCATCGCCATGATCACGGGCTTCGTCATCGGGGTCTACGACGGGGCCCTCGGCCCGGGCACCGGCTCGTTCCTCGTCTTCGCGCTGGTCGGGCTGATGGGCTACGCCTTCCTCGAGGCCAGCGCCAAGGCCAAGATCGCGAACTTCGCCACCAACCTCGGGGCGCTGACCGTGTTCGTCCCCGGTGGCCACGTCATGTGGAAGATCGGGGCGGTGATGGCCGTGGCCAACATCGCCGGTGGCTACGTCGGAGCGCGCACCGCGGTCGCTCGGGGCAGTAGGTTCGTGCGCGTGGTCTTCGTGGTGGTGCTCGTCGCGTTCATCGTCAGGATCGGTGGCTCGGTGCTCGGCTGGTGGAGCTGACTGCGGATGGATGCCACCCGCGAGCCGGAGGTCCCCGATGTCCCGGAGGGCACGGGCGTCCCGGCACTGCCCGCGCTGACTGAACTGCTGGACCGGTGCGCGCGCCTCGTGTCGGGTGCTTCGGGAGGACGCCGACGGGTATTGGGGATCGCCGGGCCCCCGGGTGGTGGCAAGACGACGCTGGTCGTGGCGCTGCTGCGTGCCGCGGCGGCCGACTCGCGACTGGCAGGCCGCGTGGCGCACGTGCCGATGGACGGCTTCCACCTGCCGGGTGCCGAGCTCGGCCGGCTGGGCCGGCTGGGCCGCAAGGGAGCGCCCGACACCTTCGACGTCGAGGCGTATGCCGCGCTGCTCGCCGCCGTCCGCGGGTCACCGCGCGTGGTGGTCCGGGCTCCAGCCTTCGACCACGTGGTGGGGGAGCCCGAGGACGAGGCCATCGAGGTCGGCCCTGAGGCGGACCTGGTCGTCACCGAGGGCAACTACCTGCTGCTCGACGACCCGGCGTGGCGCCCTGTGAGGGAGCTGCTCGACGAGGCGTGGTTCTGCGCGCTGGCGGACGACCAACGCCGCCAGCGACTCATCGACCGCCACGTGGAGACCGGCCGGCCCCTCGGGGACGCGACGGCCTGGGTCGACCGGTCCGACGAGGCCAATGCCCGGCTCGTCGCCGGTGGCCGCGACACCGCGGACCTCGTGCTGGTCGACGGCCGGGTGGTCTGAGGACTCACGAACCGGTCATGGCTGGGGCACAGCAAACACCCAGACTGGCGATCCACAGTGCTGGATGTGACCACCACCGACCTGCCGCCCGCCGCGGTGACCTCCTCTCCGGGGCGCGCCCACGCGGCATACCGCGCTGACGCCGGTCGAGTCGACGCCCGCCGCCCCGCGGTGCGCGTCGTGCCGCGCTGGTGGCGCGACGCGTCCGTCAGCGCGTTCTGGCTGGTGCAGCTGTGGGTGACCGCGTTGTGGGTCCAGCACGGTGGCATCCAGGACCTCGGGTCGCTCTCGGGCGCGCTCACCAGCCTGGGGCGGCTCACGGGTCTGGTCGCCTCCGCCCTCCTGCTCGTCCAGGTGTTCCTGATGGCCCGGGTGCCGTGGTTCGAACAGGCCTGGGGCCAGGACGAGCTCGCGCGCACCCACCGGCTCGTCGGGTTCACGTCGTTCAACCTGCTGTGGGCCCACATCGTGCTCATCACGCTCGGGTACGCCGCGGCGTCGCCCCTGGGGCTGTGGGGCACCATCGTCGACTTCGTCGTCAACTACCCCGGGATGCTGCTGGCGCTGGCCGGCACGGTCGCCCTGTGCCTGGTCGTCGTCACCTCGGTGCGCAAGGCGCGCCGCCGGCTGCGCTACGAGTCCTGGCACCTCATCCACCTCTACGGCTACCTCGGCGCCGGGCTCGCCCTGCCGCACCAGCTGTGGACCGGGCAGGAGTTCCTCGCCTCGACGGCGTCGACGGTCTTCTGGTGGGGCCTGTATGCCGTGTGCGCCGCGACCGTGCTCGTCTTCCGGGTGGGGCTGCCCCTGGTTCGCTCCCTGCGGGCGCCGCTGCGCGTCGTCGCGGTGCACGAGGAGGCACCCGGCGTGACCTCGGTCGTCGTCGGTGGTCCCGGCGTGGCACGGATGCGACCCGCCGCCGGCCAGTTCTTCCAGTGGCGCTTCGTCGACGGGCCCGGCTGGACCAGGGCCAACCCCTACTCGCTGTCGGCGGCCCCGGACGGGCGACACCTGAGGGTCACGGCGGCCCTCGTCGGGGACGGCACACAACGCCTGGCGGGCCTGCGGCCGGGTGCGAGGGTGCTCGTCGAGGGTCCGTACGGCCGGCTCCACCCCGGCGTCCGCACCCGCCGCAAGGTGCTGCTCATGGGAGCCGGGATCGGCATCACCCCCATCCGGGCCCTCCTCGAGGGGCTCGACCAGGACCCCGGCGAGGTCGTGGTGATCCATCGGGCCAGTACGCGTGAGCAGTTCGTCCTCGGTGAGGAGCTGTTCCGGATCGCCACCGACCGCGGTGCCCGGTACGTCACCGTCGAGGGACACCGGGTGCCCGGGCGTGACACCTGGCTGCCGGCCGCGGCCGCCCACCTGACCGACGCTGCCGCCCTGGCCCAGCTCGTGCCCGACGTCGCCCAACGGGACGTCTTCCTCTGTGGAGCGCCCGCCTGGATGGACGCCGCCCGGAGGGCGGCGCTCGACTGCGGGGTCCCGGCCACCAACATCCACCTCGAGCGGTTCGAGTACTAGGAGCACCCATGCGACGAATCACCCTGTGGGCGCTGTCCACTCTGACCACCCTGGTGCTGCTGTTCAGCTACCACACCTCGACCGCGGGCTCGGGCACGACGCTCGCCGCCGGGACCTCGGTCCAGGCGCCGGCCGCTGCGTCGGACACGACGTCCGACGGCTCGTCGAGCAGCAGCTCCGGCACCACGGATTCCGGGTCCTCCAGCTCGGGCGGCACGTCCGCCAAGACCTACACCGGCGACACCGTGCAGACCCGGTGGGGGCCGGTGCAGGTCCAGATCACGGTGCAGGACGGGAAGATCACCGCGTCCGAGGCGATCGTGTACCCGAACGGAAACCACGAGGACGTCGAGATCAACTCCGCGGCCCTGCCGGTCCTCAGCCAGGAGGCCGTGCAGGCGCAGAGTGCCGACATCGACATGGTGTCCGGCGCGACGGTGACCTCCGAGGGCTACCTGTCGTCGCTGCAGTCCGCCATCGACCAGGCCAACCTGTGACTGCGGTGACCACGGCCCCCCGCCGAGCCTTCGTCGAGCAGGTCATGGGCATGCCCGTCTCGATCCACCTCCGCGGCGATGCCCGGGGCGGCCTGGATGGTCCCGGGGCCGCGACCGCCGTCGAGCAGGCCTTTGCCGTCCTGCGCCGAGTCGACTCGGTGTTCAGCACCTGGCGCGAGGACAGCGAGCTGGTGCGGTTGAGGCGCGGCGACCTCTCCCCGGCGCAGGCGCATCCCTGGCTGGCCGAGGTCGAACAGCTGTGTGCCGAGGCGCAGCGGCGCACGACGGGGCTGTTCAGCGCCTCCTGGACAGCCGCCGGCTACGACCCGACCGGTCTCGTCAAGGGCTGGGCCGTCGAGCGGGCGGCGATGCACCTGCGGCACGTGCCGGGGATCTCGTGGTGCGTCAACGCGGGCGGAGACCTGCTGGCCGGCGCCGGTCACGCGGCCTCGCCGACCACCTGGCGCATCGGCATCGAGGATCCGAGGAAGCCGGGCGGCATCGCGGCGACGGTCCCGTTGCTCAGCGGGGGACTGGCCACCTCCGGCGCGGCCGCCAGAGGCGCACACGTCGTCGACCCGCGGAGCGGCGCGGCCATCGCCCGCGCGGGTTCGGCGACCGTCTGGGGACCCAGCCTCCTGTGGGCCGACGTCTGGGCGACGGCCCTCTTCGTGGACCCGTTGGTGGGGGAGCGGGCGCTGGAAGGTGCCGACCCGGCATACCGGTCACTGCTGCTCTGAAGGCTCAGCGGGGATGTGGCCCGGCCGGCCGAAGGGTCAGCGAGCCAGCGCCGCGGTGAGGGCCGCGACGTCCGTCACCGGGGCGTCGCACACGAAACCACGGCACACGTATGCCGCGGCGCCGCCGCCGACGAGGGGCCGCTGGGCCAGGAGCGGGTGACCCGGGGCGTCGGGCTCGCCGTGCACCACGACCAGCCCGGGTGAGGCCGAGCGGCGCGCGGCCTCGACCAGCGCGTCGGCGTCGGCGTCCGTGCCGACGACGGCTACCTGGAGGGGACCCGTCACGGAGGCCTCGGCCACCGACAGCGTCCACCCGGCGAAGCGAGGGTCGCGCACCGCCAGCTGTCCTGCTGCGGCGAGCGCTGCCTCCGCCCGGTCTCGCATCGCTGTGTCCCCGGTCAGGGCCGAGCAGGTGAGCAGGGCGCCGGCCAGGGCCGACTGGCCTGAGGGTTCGGCGTTGTCGGCGGCGCTGCGCGGACGGGTGAACAGCGCCTCGGCGTCATCGCTCGTGTCGTGGAACCCGCCGTCGTCGGCGGCGAACCGCTCGACCGCGGTGGTCAGCAGATCTCGTGCGACCGCAAGCCATTTCGCCTCGCCGGTGGCCTGGTTCAGCGCGAGGAGGCCCTCGGCCAGGTTGCCGTGGTCGTCGGCGACAGCGGCGGCTGTTCCGACCGTGCCGGCCCTCGAGGTCCGTCGCAGGCGACCGTCGACGACGTGCGTCGAGACGACGAACTCCGCGCACGCGGCTGCGGCCTCCACGAGGTCGGGCCGCGCCAGGACCACGCCCGCGTCGGCGAGCCCGGCGATGGCCAGACCGTTCCACGAGGTGACCACCTTGTCGTCGCGGCCGGGCTGCGGGCGCGACTGCCGCGCCTCGAACAGCCGCTGCCGCGCGCCGGCCCACCACGCCGCATCGTCGGGGTCGGCCGGCAGCTGGAGAGTGGACGAGCCGTGCTCGAAGGTGCCGGCGGTGGTGACCATGAGCAGGGTGGCCGCCCGGGCGCCGTCGTCGTCACCGAGGACCTCCGCCAGCTGGGCTGGTGTCCACGCGTAGGTCAGGCCCTCGACTCCGTCGGTGTCCGCGTCGAGCGCGGAGGCGAAACCACCCTCGTCGGTGCGCAGGTCGCGCAGCAGGAACTCGGCAGTCTCGAGGGCGACCCGCCGGGCAAGCGGGTCGCCGGTGGTCCGGTGCAGGTGCGTGTAGACCCGGAGCAGCTGGGCGTTGTCGTAGAGCATCTTCTCGAAGTGGGGGACCACCCAGCGGGCGTCGACGGAGTAGCGGGCGAACCCACCGGCGAGCTGGTCGTAGATGCCACCGCGTGCCATCGCATCGCAGGTGCTCGCCGCCATGGCCAGGGCATCGGCTGAGCCGGTCCGGGCATGGTGGCGCAACAGGAACTCGAGCACCATCGATGGCGGGAACTTCGGCGCGCCGCCGAATCCCGCTGCGCCGTGGTCGAACTGGCCGCGCAGCTGGACCGCCGCCGCCTCGAGCGCCTCCCCGTCCACGGCCTGCCCGGTGACGGGGACCGACAGCTCGCGCAGCCGCGAGGCGATGTGGGCGCCGCTCTCGAGGACGCGGTCGCGCTGGGTGGTCCAGGCGTCGGTGACCCCCGCGAGCAGCTGGAGGAACTGGCCCTTGGGGAAGTAGGTGCCGGCGAAGAACGGGTCGCCGTCGGGCGTGAGGACGCACGTCATGGGCCAGCCACCGTGTCCGGTCAGGGCGGTCGTGGCCGCCATGTAGACCGCGTCGATGTCGGGTCGTTCCTCGCGATCCACCTTCACCGCGACGAAGTCCGCGTTGAGCACCCGCGCCACGTCCTCGTCCTCGAACGACTCGTGAGCCATCACGTGGCACCAGTGGCACGCGGCATACCCCACCGAGAGGACGACGGGGACGTCGCGCTCACGCGCCTCGGCGAACGCCTGCTGACCCCATTCCTGCCAGTCGACGGGATTGTCCTGGTGCTGCAACAGGTACGGGGAGGTCGAGTCGGCCAGACGGTTCGGCATACGTCCCACTCTCCCTCAGAGGACGCTGGGAGGACGAATGGGGTACGGCTTGCGCTCAGGAGATGGTGATGGGGGTGCCCAGGGGCAGGAGCTTGGCGAGGGCGGTGATGTCCTTGTTGCTGAGCCGGATGCAGCCGTGGCTGCTGGAGCGGCCGATGCTGGAGGCGTCGCTGGTGCCGTGGAGTCCGATCTGGCCGGGACCGCCGCCAAAACTGGTCAGGACGTCGGAGAAGGCGGACAGGCCGTAGGCGTACGGGCCATAGCCGGCGTTGGTCGGGGCCAGCAGCTCAGCGAGGAAGAAGGTGCCCAGCGGGGTGGGGGTGCCCCCGGTGCCGGTTGCCGCGCGGAAGGTGGCGACCACTCGCCCGGACTTGTAGAGCCGCAGCCGGTGGGCGGTGGTCGAGACCTCGATGCGGTACAGGACCCGCGCGGTCGACACGTCGGCGCTCCGCACCCAGCCGGTGGTGCCGTTCGGCCTGACGGGCAAGGACACCTGCAGCCAGGCTCCCTCGCGCTTCAGGACCAGCAGTGTCCGCGGCGCTCCGTTGGCTTGGGGGTTCGCCAGGGTGTGGGCCACCAGGCCGTCAGGCTTCGTGTACACGGGAAGCGAATCGCCCACGGCAGTGGCAGAAACGGCTGAGGTGGGTGACGGTGAGTCGCCGGTCCCGGGCGCCGTGGTGGCTGCCGCGGGTGCCCGGGTGGAGGTGACCGACACAGTGGCGGTGGCGGGCTCTGGGTCGGTCGGTGCCGAGGGGGCGCAGCCTGCCAGCACGGTCGCCCCGAGGGCGATCACGAGGAGCTGGGGCAGGCGTCGCCGGGGCATGACCGCTACCCGGTGAAACGGGCTCCCGCGCGCACTGGGACCGCAGCCCCCGCAACTCCCGGTGTGCCGGCGCCCGACGGGGTGGATTCAGCGGGCGTCCCACAGCCCGGCCGCGTGATGGTGTTGCGGTCCAGGGTCACCGCGCCGGTGCGGGCCAGGAGTCGACCGGCAATGGTGGCGCCGGTCGTTGCCGTGATCGAGGCCTGGGCCATCACGGTGCCGACGAAGACGGAGTTCGACCCCAGCGTGGTGGAGCTGCCCACCTGGAAGTAGACGTTGCACGGGCTGGCGCCGTTGATCAGCCTGATGCGGCTCGCCGAAGCGGTGATCAGAGTGCTGGCCGACTTGAAGACGAAGACGGCGTTCGGGTTGCCCTGGGCGTTCAGGGTGAGCGTGCCGGTCAGTGCGAGCGTTGTCCCTGTGTACACGCCGGAAACCAGTGTCCTGCCCCCCAGCTCCGGGGGAACGGTCGCCGTGGTGCTCCGTCCGGCGGCATCGTTGTAGGCGGTGGTGAGATCGTTCTTGGCCCGCAGCGCGACCGCGTCGGCGCGGTGGATCGTCCCGTTGAAGACCAGACCGGGAGGAAAGCCCACCACGGCGGAGCCCGGACTGACGCCAGCGCTTCCACTGATGCGGGACGCCCCGGTGTTGGTGATGGTCGATCCGGCCAGCACCGCGAAGCTGCCCGCCGTCCCCATCCCGACGGGAGCGGTGGCTGCTTCCGCGGGCCGCGTCCCCACGAAGCCGACAAGGAGTGCCACAGCCAGCCCGCAGGCGACGGTCAGAAGCCGGCGGCTGCGGTGCGTGGGATTGGAGGCGGAGGAGGCGATGGAGATGCGACGTGCGGCCACGGTGGGCGCCCTAACAGAAAGGAAATGCTGCGGACGGCCGTACCAGTTGGGGGCGCTGTCCGCGCGAAACTTCCCCGCTGTTGCTGCTGTTGAGGGTCGCCCCCTTTGTACGGTTTGTCAAAAGGGATCTGTCGACGTGCCCCGAGTGGGGCGCCGGCCGCCGGACACCGGTTTGGAGACCGGGGCTGGGGGACCCTCGCACACAAAAGGCCCTTTTTGCCCGAGTTGAGGGCTACTGTCGGAAGTTACCGCAAGGTATCGCGGGTTCTGAACAGCTGACGTGACGGGATCACCGGCACGAGGGGGACCGTTCATGAACGGACACGTGTACGCCAGGGACGCAAGGCTGCGCAGCCGCCGCACCATGAGCGTGGCCGATGTGGCAGCACACCTCGACCACCGTCTCTACGGGCAGCCAGATGTCCCGGGGGCGACCGGGCAAGGGTGCGCCGACGCGGCTCTGGCCGGCTGCGCGGCCGTCATCTGCCGCCCGGAGAGCGTTGCCTCCGCCTCCCAAGCGCTTTCCGGCACCGCGGTGGCTGTCGCCACCGCGGTGTGTTGGGACAGCCCGGACACCGAGGTACTCGACACCCCCAGCATGATCAGCCAGGCCCTGGTCCTGACTGACCAAGGTGCCAACGAGATGGCGTTGGTGGCCACGAAGGAACGAATGGGCGTCGGCAGCGGCGGCGAGTTCGAGCGCCAGACCGCCGCCCTGGTTGCCTCCATGGACCAGCGGGACGTCCGTGTCCGTATCGTCCTGGACACCGAAGACCTGACATCGCCGGAGATCGCCAAGGCCTGCCGCCGGGCAACGGACGCGGGCGTGTGGATGGTCCAAGGCGGGTCGTGGCGTGGGCAGCGGACGGGGTTCGGCCAGGTCGAGACGATGCGGGACGCCCTGGGGGCCGATGTGCTGCTGAAATGGACCCAGCCGGTCCGGTCCCTGGAGATCCTGCTGCTGTGTCTTGCTGAGGGTGTCGAGCGCTTCAACGGCGACGTCGGACCGCTCATGGTCGCGGCTCGACGCAGTGCGATGCTCGGCACTTTGCACGTGCCGCTGGCCGGCACCGACTACTAGTGCGTGGGTGAGGTGATGGTCCGCAGCAGACCGATGACCTGCCGTTCGAAGTCGGCTGGAGACTCTCCTGCCTTGGTCACGAACCGGGTCTCGCCCAGGCGCAGCCGGCCCCGGTCGTTCTCGTCGAGCTCCCTGCCGGTGTAGACGACCATCGGCAGCGAGCGCAGTCGCTCGTCGCGGCGCAACGCCTCGACGACGGCATACCCGTCGATGTCAGGCAGCCCGAGGTCGAGGACGAGAAGGTCAGGCGCCACCTCACGGCTCATGGCCAGGGCCTGCATCCCGGTGTGGGCCACGCGGGCGTGGACCCCGTGGTCCGTGAAGAAGCCCTTGAGGACGTCGCCCAAGTCCTCGTCGTCCTCGATGACGAGGACGCTGGTGGTGGCGTCGGTGCCCAGTGCCTTGCGCAGGGAGCTCATCAGGGCACGCTGGTCGACGGGTTTCGTCAGCCAGGACGACGCGGTGGGGACGGCGATGTCGTCCGGGGCCAGGGCGCTGAGGATGACGATGGGGATGTGGGTGGTGGTCGGGTTCGCGCCGAGGGCGGCGATGGTCTCCCACCCCGACATTCCCGGCATACGAAGGTCCATGAGGATCAGGCTGGGCGCCTGGTCGGCAGCGAGGTCCAGCGCCTGCTGGCCGGTGTGCGCGATCAGGGTGGAGTAGTCGTGGGCTTCGAGCATGGCGGCCAGGACCTCGACGATGTCCGGGTCGTCGTCGCAGATGAGGATCGCGCCGACCGGCCTCGGTCCGGCTTGCTCGTCCTCGGCCTGCACGGGTGCGGCCCGCAGGATGAACGTCAGCGTGCTGCCCGACCCGGGTGTGCTGGTCGCCCAGATCCGGCCGCCGTGCTGTTCGACGATGCCGCGGCAGATGGGCAGGCCGAGACCGGTGCCGGTCTTGGCGCGGGTGTCCGAGGCGTCCACCTGGGCGAACCGGTCGAAGATGGTCTCGAGCTTGTCGGCGGGGATGCCCGGGCCCTGGTCGGTCACGGTGAACAGCACCATGCCGTCACCACCGGCCTCGGGCGACGCTGGCCCGGCGGACACCGTCACCACCCCACCCTCGGGGGAGAACTTCACCGCGTTGCTGAGCAGGTTCGCCAGCGTCTGGGCGATCCTGTCGCGGTCGCCGAGGACGACAGCGTCGGTGTGGTTCGCGCTGAGCGTCACGCCGGCCTGCTGCGCCATCGCACGCATCTCCTCGAGGGCCGCACCGACCAGCTCGTCCACGGACAGCCGCTCCACGTCGAGCTCGAGCTTTCCGGCGGACAGCTTCTCCACGTCGAGGATGTCGTTGACCAGGCGGACCAGGCGCTGGCAGCTGTTCAGGGCCACGTCGGCCATCCGCTGCGCCTTGGGCGGCAGGGTCCCGACGGCGCCACCGGCCATGAGTCCGAGCGCGCCGCGGATCGACGTCAGGGGCGTGCGCAGCTCGTGGCTGATGACCCCGACGAACTCGTCCTTCATCCGCTGGACGACGCGCTGCTCGGTGATGTCCTGCATCGTCCCGACGAGGCGAACGATGGTGCCGGAGTCGTCGCGCACCGCCCGTCCCATGGCGCGGACGTCCCGGACGGTGCCGTCGGGGCGCACGATGCGGTACTCGGAGTGGACGTCGCCGGGCGAGGTGGCCGCCTTCTCCTGGGCTCGGACGACGTCGGCCGCATCATCGGGGTGGACGCGGGCGGTGAACAGGTCGGCGTGGTGGCCCTCGGTGTCCGGGTGGATACCCAGGATGCGGTAGAACTCGGCGCTCCACTGGGTCTTCGCGGTCGCGAGGTCCCACTGCCAGCTACCGATGTGGGCCAGCTGTTGGGCGTCCTGGAGCTCGTCGTTGCTGAAGGCGAGCCGTTGGGCGTTCTCCTCCACGCGGCCCAGTAGGGCCTCGTTCCCCCTGCCGAGACGGTACAGCGCGAAGGCGAGGAGCAGCATCGCGCCCAAGGTGGCTGCTGCGACCATGGCGGTCCAGCGGATCGCCTCTTCCTGACGGCGGTCGGCCGCCTGGTTCGCCATCGCTGCGTGACGAGCGAGTTCGGCCGTCAACGTCGACTGGGGCTCGCCCATCTCGTCGAAGGCCTCGTCGAAGGCCGCGTGCTCCTCACGAGCCTGGCTGGGCGACGTGGCAGCCAGGGTGGTCAGCCTGAGCGCCTCGGCGGCGTAGGCCTTCAGCCGGGAGTCCAGGGCGCGCACATCCGGGTCGAGCGAGGTGGGCAGCGTCGACGCGTTCAGCCTGCCCAGGTCGGACTCGAGCCGGGCGACGTGGGTCTGGGTGCGGGCCGCGAGCTCGGCGCCGTTCTCGTTGTTGCCCCCGAAGGCCTCGAGCGACTCCAGCACATCACCGTGGATGGTGGCGTACATCAGGCTGGCATCCTGCTGGTACTGCTGGGCCATGCGCAGATCGGTGGCCCTGGCGTGGGCGCGCTCCACGTCGGCGAAGCCGGTCAGCGCCGTGGTGACCACCAACAGCGGGAGCAGGACCGCGACCACTGCAGCCACGAGCAGCGCGCGGCCCAACGGCAGACCGGCGAGGGGGTCGCCCGACCTGAGCCGGCTCACCCATCCGGGACCTCGTTGCGCGTCGGCGGGGGAGGTCGTCACGACCAGCCCAGCATCGACGACAGCGTGGCAGGCAGGAGCATCGGGTCGAAGGGCTTGCTCAGGACGCCGATGATCGGCAGCGTGGACAGGTCAGTCTGCCCCTTTCCCTGGGCCTTCGCCGTCAGCAGGACGATGGGTATGCCGGTCGTCACCGGGTTCTCGTGCAGGGCCACGGCGGTCGCGGGGCCGTCCATGCCGGGCATCATCACGTCCATGACGATGGCATCAGGCCGCTCCGAGACGGCGCGGTCCAGCCCTTCCTGACCACTGCTGGCGGTCGTCACCTGCCAGCCTCCCACCGCTTCCAGGCACATCTGTGCCACCTCGAGGATCAGCTCGTCGTCATCGACGACGAGGACCCGTCGGGCCCCCACCCCTTTCGATCCCGCTGCAACACCCCCGGTGTCGCTCATCGAGTGCGCTGGTCGCTCGCTGGTGCTTTTGTCCTCATGTGCACAGTGTGCCCCCTAATTGGCCCTGCGCCACCGGTTCGCGGCCAAGCGCGCCTTGTGGGCGCAGGCCGCTCGAGTGTGCGCAGGGGGTGAAGGTGCTGCACACTGGGCAAATGGCCGCAAAACTCCGATTCCACCATTCCTGCAGGTGAACGCGGCCGCGAACGCCAGTTCTCAGGGCAGCGTTGCCCGCCGAGTGCTCGTGGTGGATGACGATGAGCTCATCCTCGAAGTGGCCCAGATGAGCCTGGAACTGGTCGGCGGCTGGAGCGTCATCACGGCAGCCGACGGCCAGCAGGCGCTGGACCGTGCTCGCGCCGAACAGCCCGACGCGATCGTCATGGACGTGATGATGCCGCGCATGGACGGTCCCACCGCGGTGGTGGCCCTTCGGGCTGATCCCGCCACGGCCGGCATACCCATCGTGCTTCTCACCGCGAGTGTCCTGGCCGCCGAACGCGCCGCCCTGGCGGCCCTGCCCGTGGACGGGGTGCTGCGCAAGCCGTTCGACCCGATGCTGCTCGCGGCCGAGCTGTCCGCGATCCTCGGCTGGTCCTGATGTCCCCCGACCAGCCCATCGGTCCAGAGGCAGCGCTGCCGACGATGGCATCCTTTCGTGACCGCGCGAGGGTCACGAACCTCGCGCGGGTGGAGGCCATCGCGGAGGCCCTTCACCGCCTCGGTGACGGCGCCCTGGCTGAGGACGACCGGCTGACCGCGAGTCGGGCTGCCCACTCCTTGGTGGGTTCGGCAGGCACCTTCGGCTTCGGTGAGGCGAGCCGGCTCGGCCGCACGCTGGAGGCTCTGTTGTGCGAGGTCGACGGCACCGAGGACACCAAGGTCAGGGCCCAGCGGGGGCTGGGGCTCGTCGCTCAGCTGCGCGCAGCCCTGACTGCCGGGACCGATCCGGGCTGACGTTCAGGCGGTCGGACGGGCGCGCCACGTGCTGGCGGTGATCCGGTAGAGCCAGTGGCGCCGTCCCGGGCTGCCCTCGGGAACCAGCGGGTGGTCGAAGTCCCCGATCTCCACGGCAGGCATGAATGGCGCGTCGAAGCGGGGGATCGACAGACCCGTGAACCCCGCGAACTCCCCGGTCTCGGCCACCTCGACGGCCCACAGGTCCTTGCCGGGGCTGGGGCCGACGCCTAGGGTCGGTCGTGCGTCAGAACCCCATTTCTTTCACCTCGCGAGGCGCCGCTGCAAGCTCCGGACGTGAGGCGGTGCGGAGGGTGAGCAACAGGTGACAGCACAGACGGCATCGCGGCCGGCGAGCCTCCAGCTCGCCGAGCCGTGGGGCGGCACCGGGTGGGTCAGTGACCTCGGCGGCCCGGTGCACTGGGTGGACTACGGCGGCCCGGACCAGTCCGACGATTCCACGGCCGGAGTGCCGGTCGTCCTGGTCCACGGACTCGGCGGCTCGCACCTCAACTGGGTCGGGGTCGCGCCCGAGCTGGCGCGACGCCACCACGTGTATGCCGTGGACCAGGCGGGCTTCGGGCTCACGCCGGGGACCCACCGGTCCACCTCGGTGCAGGCGAACGCAGACCTGCTGGCGCGGTTCGTCCGGGAGGTCGTGGGGGGTCCCGTGGTCCTCGTGGGCAACTCCATGGGCGGGATGGTGTCGCTGCTGATGGCGGCCGCGCATCCTGAGCTGGTCGAAGGACTCGTCCTCATCGACCCGTCCATCCCGGTGCCACGGCAACGCCCGGACCTCGCCGTCAGCGCCGCGTTCCTGGTGTACGCCACCCCGTTCCTCGGTGAGCGCTACCTGGAGCTGATGACCAGGAGGACCAGTGACCGCCAGCGTGTCCAGAACGTCGTGAACCTCTGCTTCGCCGACCCGACCCGCGCCGATCCTGCAGTCGTCGACGCGGGAGTGGTCCTCGGGGCGCACCGCCGCACGGTGCCGGGCCAGGAGGCGGCGTTCCTCGGTGCGGCGCGGTCCCTGATGGGGGTGCTGGCCAACCCGCGCCGCTACCGGTCGGTGATGCGGAGCATCGACAAGCCCGTCCTGCTCCTGCACGGAGAGCTGGACCGGCTGGTCCCCGTCGCGGCTGCGCGGGCCGTGGCCGCCGACAATCCCTCCTGGGAGACGATGTTCCTGCCGGGCGTCGGCCACACCCCACAGCTCGAGGTGCCCGATGCCGTCTGGGAGCGAATGGTGACCTGGCTGGGAGACCAGGGCTTCACCCCGGGCCCATGACCACGGCATACCTGACCTGTCCGCTGTGCGAGGCGACGTGCGGCCTGGCCGTCACCCTCGACGGCGAGACGGTCACCTCGGTGCGCGGCGACGACGAGGACGCGTTCTCACGCGGCTTCATCTGTCCCAAGGGCGCCTCGCTCAAGGCGCTGCACGAGGACCCCGACCGGCTGCGCGGTCCTCTCGTCAAGCGTGACGGGCAGTGGCATGACGTGACCTGGGACGAGGCGTTCGAGGAGATCGACCGACGGCTGGTGCCCATCATCGCGGAGCACGGCCAGGACGCGGTCGCGTTCTACCTGGGCAACCCCTCGTCGCACAACCTCGGCGTGACGCTCTACGGCCGTGCGTTCTACCGCGCCGTCGGCACGCACAACATCTACACCGCCGGCAGCGTGGACCAGCTGCCGAAGCACTACTCGTCCGGCTACCTGTTCGGCGACCCCATGAGCATCCCGGTGCCGGACCTCGACCGCACCCACCACCTGCTCCTGCTCGGAGCCAACCCCTTGGTGTCGAACGGTTCGTTGATGACCGTGCCGGACGCCCGGGGACGCCTCAAGGCGATCCGGGACCGCGGTGGCAAGGTCGTCGTCGTCGACCCGCGAAGGACCCGAACGGCCGAGGCAGCTGACGAGCACCACGCCATCAGGCCGGGCGCCGACGCCCTGCTCCTCTTCGGGCTGGTCAACGTGATCCTCCGCGAGGGCCTGGCCGACCTGCGGCACCTCGCCGACCACGTGACCGGGCTCGACGCCCTGACGGGACTCGCTCTCCCGTTCACCCCCGAGGCTGTCGCGGAGCACACCGGCATCGATGCCGCCGAGATCGAGCGGATGGCTCGAGAGCTCGCCGCCGCCGAGAGTGCGGCCGTCTACGGCCGGATCGGGACGACGACGCAGGCGTTCGGCACCCTGGCCAGCTGGCTCGTCGACGTGCTCAACGTCATCACGGGCAACCTCGACCGACCGGGTGGGGCGATGTTCCCCCTTGCCCCAGCCGGACAGGCGAACAGCGTTGCAGCCAAAGGCAGTCCGCCGACCAAGGTCTGGCGACACGGACGCTGGAGCAGCCGCGTCCGGAGCCTCCCTGAGGTGATGGGGGAACTGCCGGTTGCGACGCTGGCAGAGGAGATCCTCACACCCGGACCGGGGCAGGTGCGGGCCCTGGTGGTCGTCGGAGGCAACCCCTGTCTGAGCACGCCCAACGCCGACCGGCTGCGCGAGGCGGTGCAGACCCTCGACTTCATGGTGTCCCTCGACGTCTACCTCAACGAGACGAGTGAGCACGCTGACGTCATCCTGCCGGGGCCGTCCCCGCTCGCCCGCGAGCACTTCGACCTGACCTTCACCCAGCTGTCGGTGCGCAACATGGCGAACTGGAGTCCGGCGGCCATGGCGACCGACCTGCCCCAGGAGTGGCAGACGCTCCTACGGCTGGCAGGCATCGCGGCCGGGCAGGGACCCCGGGCCGACATCGAGGCCCTCGACGACCTCATGGCAGCGCAGACGGCTGCCCGCCACCAGCTCGACCCGGCCGTCAGCGCTCCCCGGCGCGGGCCCGCCCGGCTGCTCGACCTGATGCTGCGCGCCGGTCCCTACGACCTCACCCTGGCTGACCTCGAAGCCGCACCGCACGGACTCGACCTCGGCCCCCTCACGTCGCGGATCCCCGAGGTCCTGCGCACCGCCAGCGGCACCATCGAGCTGACCCCGACCGCCATCACCGGCGACGTGCCGCGGCTGGTCGCCCTCCTGGACACCGTCCCGACGGAGGGCCTGGTCCTCATCGGGCGGCGTCAGCTCAGCTCGAACAACTCGTGGATGCACAACCTGACTCCACTGGTGCGCGGTGCCAACACCTGCACGGCACACGTGCACCCCGACGACGCGGCGCGGATCGGGCTGCGCGACGGCGGTGACGCGGTGGTGCGCTCACGGGCCGGCTCGATCACGCTGCCGGTGCAGGTCACCGATGTGGTGCGTCCGGGCGTCGTCAGCATCCCGCACGGCTGGGGGCACACCAGCCCGGGAGCCCGGACGGCCGTGGCGAGCGTGCACGCGGGTGTCAACAGCAATGTCCTCGCCGACGACCTGTTCGTCGACGCCCTCACGGGAACTGCCGCCCTCAACGGCATACCCATCACCGTCACCCCAGCCTGAGGAGCCGTCCGTGGACCGGATGAGCGCGATGGACGCGATGTTCTACTACATGGAGGGCGAGAACACCCCGATGCACGTGGGCGGGGTGTCCGTCATGGAGGGTCCAGCGCCGGCCTATGGTGACCTCGTCCGACTCCTCGCCGCCAAGATGGACCAGGTCCCGCGCTACCGGCAGGTGATCAAGACGGTGCCCTTCCAGGTCGGCCGCCCGATCTGGGTCGACGACCCGCACTTCCAGCTGCTCTACCACGTGAGGCACACGTCGCTACCGAAGCCCGGAGGCCCGGAGCAGCTGCGCAACCTGGCCGGTCGCGTGTTCGCGCAGCGCCTCGACATGACCAAGCCGGTGTGGGAGGCGTGGCTGGTCGAGGGTCTTGCCGACGACCGGTGGGCCCTGATCTCCAAGGCGCACCACTGCATGATCGACGGTGAGGGCAGCACCGACCTCATGCAGGTGATCTTCGACCTCGAACCCGAGCCGGAGCGCCGGGAGCCCCCCGACTGGTCGCCCAACCCGTCCCCGTCGACGCTCGCGCTCACGGCTGGGTCCTTGCGCGACTTCGTGCAGGAGCCCGTGCAAGCCATCGGCGTGCCCAGCCTCTCGGACCTCGGCAAGGTGCCCCGGGCGCTCGCCGGCGTCGGCGTCGCGGCCAAAGAGCTTGTCCCGCAACAGATTGCACAGATGATCCCCGGGCGCGGACAGGTGACTCCCAAGAGCATGAACGGCCCCCTCGGCCCCAACCGGCGCTGGGTCTGGACGGAGGCCACCATGGCGGAGGTCAAGACCATCCGCACCGGCCTGGGCGGGACCGGCAACGACGTCATCCTCGCGGCGGTGACCCGCGGCCATCGCGACCTCGTGATGGGCAGGGGCGAGCTCGTCCCCGACATGGTGGTGCGGTCGCTCGTGCCGGTCTCGACGCGTCAGGCGTCAGGTCGTGGTCAGGTGAACAACCAGGTCACGAGCGTCGTCGTCGACCTCCCCGTCGCCGAGGACGACCCGGTCAGGCGGCTGGCCTCGATCCGCGAGCAGATGGACCGCAACAAGCGGGGGATGGGGGCGGTGGACGCGGCCGCCATCGTCGGGCTGGCCGACTACGCCGCACCCACGCTGCTCGCGCTCGGCGCCCGGTCTATGTCGCGGATGCCCAACAGGCTCACCCAGACCGGGACGACCAACGTCCCCGGTCCGCGGATCCCGCTGTACCTCCTCGGTCACCGGCTCGTCGAGTCGCACCCCTACGTGCCGGTCTTCGCCGGGGTGCGGGTGGCCACCGGGATCTTCTCCTACCTGGACACCTTCAGCTTCGGGATCACCGCGGACTTCGACAGCTTCCCGGACGTCGAGGTCATCGCCGACGGCATTCGCGCCGGCTTCAACGAGCTCGTCGCCGCCGCCGTGTCCGGCACCGGGACGGGGACCGCGACCGCGACCGACCAGCAGCCCTGACCGTCAACGACTTCTGGCCACCAGTGCCCGGTCCCGAGCTCCCAGGAGCCCGGCACCGGAACACCAGTGGCCAGAAGTGCCGCCGATCAGTGGCCAGAAGTGCCGCCGATCAGTGGCCGCGAGTGACCGCGCCAGGGGCGACCGGGTCCGGGCTGCCGAGCATTTCGGGCCCGCGCTCGGGCCCGCGCTCGGGCTCTCGCTCGGGTGCACGGTCGGGGTCGCTGCCGACCGAACGGTCCGTCGCGGGTTCGTGGTCGTCGTCGATGAGCGTCGCCTCGTCGAACGGCAGGTCGCCGGCGAGGACCGCGTCGAGGCGTGGCCGGTCGAGCTCGCCCACCCAGTGACCGATCAGCACCGTCGCGATCGAGTTGCCGGCGAAGTTCGTCAGCGCGCGCGCCTCGCTCATCATCCGGTCGATGCCGACGATGAAACCGACGCCGTCGACCAGGTCGGGGCGGTGCGACTGCAAGCCGCCGGCCAGCGTGGCCAGACCCGCACCCGTCACGCCAGCGGCACCCTTGGAGGCGATGATCATGAACACCAGCAACGAGATCTGCTGACCGATGGAGAACGGCTTGTCCATGGCGTCGGCGATGAACAACGACGCCATCGTCAGGTAGATCGCGGTGCCGTCGAGGTTGAACGAGTAGCCCGTCGGCACCGTGATCCCGACGACCGGCCGGGACACCCCCGCGTGCTCCATCTTGGCGATGAGCCGCGGCAGGGCCGACTCCGACGACGACGTCGACAGGATGAGGAGGAACTCGCGGGCGAGGTAACGCAGCAGGGCGAAGACGTTGACCCCGGTCGCCAGCTTGAGCAGCGTCCCCAGGACGACGAACACGAACAGCGCGCAGGTGATGTAGAACGCGACCATCACCTGGGCCAGGCTCTTGAGCGCGTCGACGCCGGTGGCGCCCACGACGGCGGCCATCGCTCCGAACGCACCGATCGGCGCGACATACATGATCATCGCCATCAGGCGGAAGACGAGGCGTTCGACGTGCTTGATGCCGACCAAGATCGGCTCTCCGGCGCGACCCATCTTCTGCAGCGCGAAGCCCACGAGCAGCGCCACCAGCAGGGCCTGGAGCACCGAGCCCGAGGTGAGCGACGAGACGACGGTGTCGGGGATGAGCCCGAGGATGAAGTCGGTGGTCGTCGTGTGGGCCTCGCCCACCGCCTTCTGGCCGCTGGCGGCCAGCTCGTCGGTGAGGTGCAGGCCGGCGCCGGGCTTGACGATGTTGCCGACGAGCAGGCCGATCCCGAGCGCGAACGTCGACATCGTGACGAAGTAGGCCAGGGCCAGCCCACCCACCTTGCCGACCTGCGTGGCCTTGCGGACCGAGCCGATGCCCAGCACGATCGTGCAGAAGATGACCGGGGTGATCATCATCTTGATGAGGCTCACGAAACCGGTGCCGAGCCACTTGAGCTTGACCCCGAACTCGGGATTGACGAACCCGACGATGATGCCGAGGACCATCGCCACGATGACGGCGATGTAGAGGTAGTGCGTGCGGTCCCGCTTCGGTGCGGGGCGTTCGACGACGCTGTCGGCGCTGGTGCTCACGGTGGTCTCCAGGGGATCGGGTCCCGGGCGGTGCCCGGGAGCGGTGAACAAGGTCGAGGGTGGCCCCACCAGTGACTAGGGTCACGTTTGTGTTCTTTGAGTTCCCGGTATGCCGGTGAGCGCACCTCGGTGGCTCACCGCACCCGCGCGGTGGAGCGTGGCGGCGCAGACCTTCGCGCTGCAGGTGCTCGTCGCCCTGCTCGTGGTCGGGGTGGGGACCCTGGCGGCCTATGCGCAGGCACAGCGGGCCGGCACGCAGGAGGCGACCGCGCGGGCGACCGCCGTCGCCGAGACGGTGGCCAGCACACCGTCCGTCGTCGCGGGGGTCCGCACCGGTGCGCCCGGACCGGAGCTGCAGGCCTTCGCCGAGGACGTCCGCCGGGAGACGCGCACCGACTTCGTCGTCGTGATGAGCCCGGACGGGATCCGCTACACCCACCCCGACCCCAGGCAGATCGGTGGCCAGTTCCTCGGTCACATCGCCGCGGCCCGCGCTGGTGGCACCGTGGTCGAGGACTACACCGGCACGCTCGGCCCCTCTCGCCGCGTCGTGGTGCCCGTCCGGGACGACGCCGATTCGGTCGTCGGGCTGGTGGCGGTCGGCATCCGCAAGGCTGCGGTGAGCGAGCGGCTGCGCGGGCAGCTCCCGGCGCTGCTGCTCGCCGGGCTGGCCGCAGCCCTGCTGTCCGGCTTGGGCACCGCGCTCGTCAGCCGTCGCATCCGCCGCCAGACCCACGGACTCGGCGAGCGGCAGCTGCGGGAGATGGTCGAGTACTACGACGCCGTGCTGCACGCGGTGACCGAGGGGCTCCTGCTGACCGACCTCGACGGACGGCTCCGGCTCGCCAACGACGAGGCGGTCCGGTTGCTCGGGTTGCCCGAGGACGCGCGTGGCCGCCCCGTCGAAGAGCTGGGCCTGTCCGCCCCACTCCTCGCCGCCCTGACGGACGGCGAGCCGCGGGAGGACGAGCTGCACGTCACCTCGGCCCGCGTGCTCGTCCTCAACAAGGCGCGCGCCCAGTGGAACGGCCGCGCGCTGGGGTTCGTCGCGACGGTGCGCGACCGCACCGACCTCGAGCACCTCACCGGCGAGCTCGACTCGGCCCGCGGGCTCACCGAGGCGCTGCGCTCGCAGGCCCACGAGTCGGCCAACCGGCTGCACGCCATCGTGTCGCTCATCGAGCTCGGCCACCCCGACCGCGCGCTGGCCTTCGCCACCGACGAGCTGCAGGTCTCGCAGCGCCTCACCGACAGCGTGGTGGGGTCGGTGGGCGAACCGGCCCTGACCGCGCTGCTCCTCGGCAAGGCCGCCCAGGCCGGTGAGCGCGGGATCGACTTCCGGATCGCCGACGACGCGGTCTGGCCGCAGGACCTCGCGCCCGTGCGCGACGTCGTGACCATCGTGGGCAACCTCATCGACAACGCCTTCGACGCCGTCACCTCGGACTCGGGCGAACGTCGCGTCGAGGTGTCCTCGCGGATCGAGGGCGGCCAGGTCGTGCTGAGCGTGGCGGACTCCGGTCCGGGGCTGCCCCCCGACGCCGTCGACGAGGCGTTCCGACGCGGGTTCTCCACCAAGGAGCAGGGCGGGGCGGGTCGTCGCGGCATCGGGCTGGCCCTCGTGGCGCAGTCGGTGGCGCGCCTCGACGGGCTGCTGGAGGTGTCCGGGCCGCCGGGTGCCCGGTTCACCGTGCGGCTGCCGCTGGAGGCGAAGACCCGTGCCTGACGACGACCCGTCCGTCGACGCAGCCCTGCCCGCTGCCCTCAGAGTCCTCGTCGTCGAGGACGAGCCGGTCGCCCTCGAGGCCCACGCGGCCTACGTGGGGCGGGTGCCCGGCTTCGTCGTGGCGGCCACGGCCGCCACCAGCCACGAGGCGCTGCGCGCCCTGCAGTCCACGCCGGTCGACGTCGTGCTGCTCGACATGAACCTGCCCGACCGGCACGGCCTCGACGTCATCCGGGCAATGCGCGCCGGGGGACACCAGGCCGACGTGATCGCCGTGACGTCGGCCCGTGACCTCGACGTGGTCCGGTCGGCGGTGTCCCTGGGCGTCGTGCAGTACCTCCTCAAGCCCTTCGTCTTCGCGACCCTGCGCGACCGCCTCGAGGCCTACCGCGCCTATCGGACCCAGCTCGGCGACACCCAGCACCTGTCCACCCAGGCGGAGGTCGACGAGGTCTTCGCCGGCGTGCGCACCAGCACCCCCACCGCGCTGCCCAAGGGAATGAGCGAGGAGCTGCTGGCGCGCGTGACCCGGGCGCTGCGGGGCGCCGGCTCGGGCCTGTCCGCGACCGAGCTCGGTGAGGCCATCGGCGTGAGTCGCGTGACCGCTCGCCGCTACGCCGAGCACCTCTGCGACAACCGCCTCGCCGTGCGCACCCAGAGGTATGCCGGTGCCGGGCGTCCCGAGGTCGAGTACCGCTGGGTGTCAGCAAGGTGACCCCTGCTCAGGCGTCGAGGGCCTTGAGCAGCGCGACGTTGAAGGACACCGCCTCACGGTCGCCGTCTGCGGCCGCCCAACCGGCCTCGATCGCGGTGTGGACGTAGGTCCACGCGAGGGCCTCGTCCTCGTCGATACCGGCTGCGTCGCAACAGATCTCGAGTCGGCGCCGCACCAGGTAGCGGAAGGTCGACCCGGTGCCGAGCTCGTGGGTGCGGTTGCGCAGGAGGGGCTGGATCTCGAAGCCGGGGTGTCCGGCCATGGCGTGCGGGTCGATGGCCAGCCAGTCCGGGCGACCCGAGCCGGGGAGGCTGGCGAGCACGTTCTCGTAGTGCAGGTCCGTGTGGACCAGCGTGGCGTCGCACGCAGGGTCGCTGGTGAGGTCTCGCACGAGGCCGGACGTGCGTTCCAGCATCCGGCGGGGGAGCGCACCGTCGGCCTTCTCCAGCGTCGCGAGCTGTTCCCGGGCGAACGCCGAGAGCGGCCGAAGCCCATGCGGGGCAGGGACGTTCAGCTCCCGCAGCAGCCCTCCGACGGTCTGGCAGGCGGCGTCGACGTCGACCGAGCGGAGGTCGCGGTCGGGGTCGAGGGCCTCCAGCAGCAGGGCCCCACGGCCGGGGTCCGCCGCGACAAGGCGGACCGCGCCGTGGCCGTCCCACTGCCGCAGCACCAGCGGCTCGTCGCGGGACTCGATGTGGGGCCAGACGAGCTTGAGCGCCAGCCGTTCGCCGTCGCGGCGCACCGGCACGACGACCGCGGTCCATCCGGTGGCGCCGACCCCCAGAGGTTCCAGCCCCCAGTGGTCGAGCACCTCGGCCAGCAGCCGTGGCAGCCGCGCGGACCAGTCGGCGCCGGACGGCCCGCCGACGGCCCCGTCCTGCTCCGAGAAGCGGTGGACGAAGGCACGGAAGTGCTCGGGAACCAGCGGCGCGACGTCCTCGGGACGGGTCACGCGAGGCCGGGGAAGGCGGACAGCCGGACACCCCACTGCGACGCCAGGACCTCGGTGTCGGCCAGCCACTGGACCAGCGCGCCGAGGGGCCCGATGTCGCCGCCGGTCGACCCCAGGTCCCTGGCGACGGACGCGCGCAGGTCGGTGAGCACCTGCACGGCCAGCCTGCGCGCCGTCGCGGCCGTCGTCACCKGAAAGGGCAGCGGGTAGCCCAGGGCGGGTGGCCCGGCGGACGCCCCGGCCAGCGACTCCTGGTCCTGCGCGCGCGACTCCAGGGCCGAGAGGGTGGCCAGCGCGAGGGTGTGCTGGGCACCACTGGGGGACTGCGCGGCCACGACCTCGAAGGCGTACACGGCAGCGCGGGTGCTCTCGAGGTAGGACGCAGCCAGGGAGGGGGCCGACCAGCTGGTCTCTGGCCACGTCGCGGGCGCACCCAACAGGGTCGCCGCGGCGGCTCGCTGGGCGAGCACACTCCCGATCAGGGGGATGGCGGGCGAGGGCACTCTCGCGAGCGACGCGATCGCCGCCGGCCCGAGGTCGCTGACCTCCTCGGCGCCCAGAGCCTTGGGACCCTGGACGGGAGGGGCCGTGCTCGTGCTCGCCGAGCTGGTGGGGCTTCCCGAGCCGGTGGCCGTCGTGGCCGTCGTGGCCGTTGCCGTCGCGGTTCCCGAGGCCGATGGGCTGCCCGTGGCCTTGTCCAGCACCGTGCGCGGGACCCCCAGCCTCAGCAGCTCCGTCTCCAGCACCGACACCTGGCTGCGGTGCAGGGTGGCCAGCCGTGCGGGTAGTCCGGTCGTCGGTCCGCGCAGGGACGTGGCCAGGCGGGCGAGGTCGTCGCTGTGCCGCCACAGGGCCAGCAGGAACGACTCGCTCGGTATGGGTGCGCGGGTGGGGATGAGCGGCACCCTGGGTGCGTCGTCCTCGAGCCTGATGCCGCAGGCAGCCAGCGAGGCTGCCGCGACTACGCCGAGCCCCAGGGTGAGCACGCGGCGCCGGGTGGGGCAAGGCGGCATACCGGCGTCGTCCTGGGGCATGGGCCGATCATGGCATGGCCGCCGGTGCTGGCATGCGGCTCGCTGACGGCGCGGATAGAGTGGCGGTGCACGGCCACCAAACTTCAGAGAGGACGAGTCAGTGAGCGTCAAGGAACAGATTCGTCCCGCCGTCGAGGGCCCGCTGCGCGACCTCGGCCTGTTGGTCGAAGACGTCGCCGTGACCCCCGCAGGCAAGCGTCGCCTGGTCCGCCTCTGGATCGACCGCATCCTCGACGCGACCGGGGACACGACGACCACCACGCCGCCCCTCACCCTCGACGAGGTGGCCGACGCCACCCGAGCCGTGAGCGATGCGCTCGACGAGACGGGCGCGATGGGCGAGCAGCCCTACACCCTCGAGGTCGGGTCACCGGGCATCGACCGGCCGCTGACCGAGCCTCGCCACTTCCGGCGCAACGTCTCCCGGCTGGTGACCATCACCCCGCTGGAGGGCCCGGCCGTCACCGGCCGCATCACTGCCGCTGGTGAGACAGGTGTGACCCTCGAGGTCCCTGCGGTCAAGCAGGTGCCCGCCCAGTCCGTGGACGTGGCGTATGCCGACGTGTCCAGGGCCGTGGTGCAGGTCGAGTTCTCGAGGGCAGCCAGCGACGACGACGACGATTCTGAGGAGAACTGACATGGACATCGACCTGGCTGCACTGAGGGCGCTGGAGCGCGAGCGCGACATCTCCCTCGACATCCTCATCCCCGCGATCGAGCAGGCCCTCCTGGTGGCCTACCACCGCACCGACGGCGCGTACCGCTCAGCAAGGGTGGAGCTCGACCGCAAGACCGGGCACGTCATYGTCTGGGCCAAGGAGGAGATCGAGCAGCCCGAGCCCGAGCGCGCGGAGTCGGACGGGGCCTCGGAGTCCGACGGCCCGCCGCCGCCGGTCGAGCGTCCCGTGCGTGAGTACGGCCCGGAGTTCGACGACACCCCGACCGGTTTCGGCCGGATCGCCGCCTCCACCGCGCGGCAGGTCATCGTGCAGCGGCTGCGCGACCTCGAGGACGACGCGATCATGGGTGACTTCAAGGGTCGCGAGGGCGACGTCGTCGCCGGCATCATCCAGCAGAGCCCCGACCCCCGGGTGGTGACGGTCGACTTCGGCACGGTCGAGGGCATCCTGCCCCTCGCCGAGCAGGTGCCGGGGGAGAAGTATGTCCACGGGGAGCGGCTGCGGTGCTTCGTGGTGTCCGTGCGGCGCGGGCCCAAGGGCCCCCAGATCGGCCTGTCGCGCACCCACCCCAACCTCGTCCGCAAGCTGTTCGCCCTCGAGGTGCCCGAGATCGCCGACGGTTCGGTGGAGATCGCCGCCCTGGCGCGGGAGGCCGGCCACCGCACCAAGATCGCGGTGCACTCCAAGGTCGCCGGGCTCAACGCCAAGGGCGCCTGCATCGGCCCGATGGGCGCCCGCGTCCGTGCCGTCATGACCGAGCTCCACGGGGAGAAGATCGACATCGTCGACTACTCCGACGACGCCCGCACCTTCGTGGCGGCAGCCCTGTCGCCCTCCCGGGTGCAGTCGGTGCAGATCGTCGACCAGACCCTGCGTTCGGCGCGCGTGATCGTCCCCGACTACCAGCTGTCGCTGGCCATCGGCAAGGAGGGCCAGAACGCCCGCCTGGCCGCCAAGCTCACCGGTTGGCGCATCGACATCCGCCCCGACACCGCCCCCGTCGCGGCGTCCTCCGCGGGTGCGGATGACGCGTCCGATCGGCAGTAGGGGCTAGACTGGTGGTGACCGACCGGACTGGACTCCGGCCAGCGGCATCGCGCACGACCCTCCACACCTCGCACGGGCAACCGACCCGGACGTGTGTGGGATGCCGCCGGACGGATAGCTGGTCGGCACTCCTGCGAGTGGTCGCGGAGACGGATGACACCGGAGCAGTCCGGCTGACTCCTGACCTGCGGCGTTGCCTGCCGGGGCGCGGCGCTTGGCTGCACCCCACGGGCGACTGTCTTGAGCAGGCCCTTCGCCGCCGGGCGTTCGGTCGCGCGCTGCGTGTCAGCGCCGCCCCCGATCCGGCAGCGGTCACGGCATACGTCGAGGGCCTGGACACGACCACGAGCACCCAGCCCTCACCCGAGGGAACCGTCCATATCCATCGAACCGAGATCGGGTTTGACGCTGATGAGCATTCGATGAGAACTCAGCAATGAGCTCCAACCAGCCTTAACGACGGTCCGCGCCTGTCACCTGACACACGGACCAGGAACAGGAGAAACGTGGCCAAGGTCCGTGTAAGCGCGCTCGCCAAAGAGCTCGGCACCGACAGCAAGACGCTGATCGCCCACCTCAACAGCATTGGCGAGTACGTCAAGACCGCCAGTTCGACGATTGAGGCCCCCGTCGTCCGCAAGGCGACCGAGACATTCCCCGAGGACCTCAAGAAGGCTCCCGCCAAGCAGGCTGCAGCGAAGCCGGCCGGTCCGGCCGCTCCCGCCGCACCTGCCGCCACCGCGCCAGCGGCGCCAGCAGCGCCCGCCGCTGCCCCAGCGGCTCCGGCTCCTGCCGCGTCGGCTCCGGCCGCTACGGCTGCCCCGGCCCCGGCACCCGCGTCTCCCGAGACGGTGGCGGCTCCAGCTGCCGCCGCACCGGCGAGCCCGGCTCCGGCAGCGCCCGCTGCTCCGGAG